>JBPCTA010000161.1:0-3164 GCA_051006595.1 Pirellulales bacterium | reverse complement strand
CTCGTGGACCTTGCACGGGGTGCTCTGCTCCCAGGCGAGTTACTACGGCATTCATTGTGGCCGCATCGATCTCACCTTCGATCTGGACACCCGAAAACTCGTCGATCGACGCGGCTTTACGATCCTGATGGACGACCGTTTCGCCCTGGATCCGCTGGTCATGCAACTTGCCCAGCCGGCGCTCGACACGGCCGACAAGCATCTGGCCAGAGAGGTGTGTGACGTCCGGCAGGCCATCTCCGGCAAGGGACGGGGAAGCGAACTGGCGAAACTGATGTGCGAGATGTTCGCTTCGGCACTCCGGAAACAAGGGCAGCCTGTCGACGGCGTGTTTCATGGCACGTTCGCCACGGGCGATCTCCCGCCAGGCAAACTGACGGTGGCCGATTGCTGGAGAATCATCCCCTACGAGAACATGCTCGTGACGGCGGATGTCTCGGCCGCGGATCTGATGGCGATCGTTCAGGAGGATGCCCGCCAAAAAGACTCCGACCGCACGCTCTGGCCGTTCGAAGTGGCAGCAGCCGGCGACGGCAAGCCCGTCGGGCTGCGACTGAGCGGTGCCGACGTTCCGGCGGATCGCCGTTTCACGATCGCGTTCAACGCCTACGACGCCCAGTCGGGTGGTCAACGACTGATGAAGACCCGCGAAATCCTGGCGGCTGATTCCGCTCGCCGGCGAACGTCTTCGATCGACACTCGCTCGGCCCTGATCGACGGCTTCCTCGATCGCGGCACCATCGGTTGACGCCTTGATACGGCGTTGCGCTTGGACAGCTTCTGCGAGCCGAGCGGCCGTCAGGCCGCGGGCCGACTCACTTCACCAACGCCTGCCCATTCTCCGTCAGGTGTTGGGCGAGGATCCTCCGTACTTCCATGATCGTCCGGGGATGATGGTGCACCTTCGTGTGGGTCGCGGGCACGAAGATCTCGCTCACTGCCCCCTCCGTGTGGGCGCTCTCGACCGGCACGACGCAATCGTCACGGCCACCGGTCAGCGAGACGTGCCCATCTCCCACGACGCTATGCACCGTCACCCAGCAGGGTGGCCTGAGCCCGCGGATGGCCTGCAGCATGTACGATTCGGGCTCCAGGAGATCCACGCTCGTGGGCGTCCGCTTCTCGTATTCCGGGCGAAACACGCCCGGGTTGAGCCGGACTGCCTCGTCATGAATCCGGCGGACTTCGGGTGGGGCGCGGACGGTGAGCGACGCCAGCCGCCCCACGCCGAGCGAGGCGATCCGCGAGCCCCGGTGGGGCGTCGCGATGCAGACGATGCGATTCACGAACGGCAGGGGCTCGAAGAAGTATGACTTCGCGACCAGTCGCTTCATCTCCGGCCGAATCCGAATCTGATCGAAGGGCACGGTGGCAACCGCGTCCCAGAGGCGATTCCCCGACTCGACCACCTGGAGTTTGGCGTGCAGGCCGCCCATGCTGTGCCCCACGAGCACAAGCTTCCGCATGGCGGGATCCCTCCCCTCGGGATCGCATTGCTGGACGGCCATTGCAAGTTGCCGCCGCAGGATGGCCGATGACTGCAGAAACGCGGCACCGGTCGGATAGTGAAACACCCACGGTTCATACCGGCGGTGAAACTCCGGCCAGGCCCGCAGTTCGTTGATCATGTCGAACCAGGTGCCCTCGTCGCTGGCGAGGCCGTGGATAAAGACGACTGGAGTCCGCCCGGGTTGATGGGGCTCGAGCATCTCGAGATGTGGCCGCGTCGAAGTGTCGCCGAAGGGCTGGAGATAGCCTGCGATGCTCGACTTGGGCGTTCCTTCGAGCACGTCGAGGAGCGGGGCCGAGAGATCAGCTGCCAGATGGGGCTTGGCCCCGCCGATGTGGACGGCCGCGATCTCGACCGGATTGGCCAGATCAAGCACGGCCGGAGCATGGTCACGGGCCACCGGACCGCTGAACTTCTGCAGGGCATTCTCGGTGCCGGGCACGGCGAAGCGGAGCACGGCGGTGGCCGCCAGCGATTGCCGAGGCGCGGCGAAGCCGCGGGCATCCTGCGACGATCCCAGCAAGAGCGTCGCTGCCGACAAGGCGGCCGACGACGAGTCGGCCGCAGCCGCGGGCGGCCCTGCGACTCGGACCACGACGGGCAGTCCAAACCCGTCGCGCAGGTGCCGTCGCGTGATGCGCTTGTCGGCAGGCTGGGCCTGCGGCTCGACCGAGGCGATCGATGCGGCATCGATAGGCAGGGCCTGAGGCTGAAACGGCACGAGGATCCGCTTCCCGCGCGGGCCGACCCAGAGCCCACCAGACGTGAGTCGATCGTGCCGCCGTGCCGCCTCGAGCAACCCGGCGAGCGCATCGGCGTAGAGATCCGCCGCATCAATCAGAATGTCCCGCGACTCGGGGCATGTCCAGGCGGCGTTCCAGGCTTCTTCGCAGGCGACGTAATAGCCATCGACGGCATGGCGATCGCACTTCTTCATCATCTCACACGACGCGGCGAGATACTCGCGGGACTTTCGCAGATGCCGCTGAGCCGTCTGCATCGACGACTCGGCGGGAGCGAGAGACGGCGGTCCTCCAACAGCCTGGGGAGCAGCCGCGGCCGGGTGGTCGGCCGGGTGGAATAGCGGCACGAGCGCGGCCAACACCACGACCGTGAGCCAGGATCGTCGGCGATTGCCCAGCGGCCCTTCCAAGCATCCCTCCCTCCGCCGTCCCAGGCGGTCATCGAGCCCGTTGGACACGCCGCCGCCCACCCCCGTCGGTGGGTATCGGCTATTCCGGACTCCAGCCCCGGATTCCCTGCTACGACCGGCAAAGTCACCGCCGATCAGCGCGGCGTCTCTGGTTTGGCTGGCTCATGAAGTGCACACAGACTGCGGATCGAGACAAGTCCACTGATTTTGTTTATGCTTCGCGACCAGAGGCGATCAACCGAGACTCCGCCAGCGAGCGGGGAGAATATTCATGCCTTCGCGAATGAGCCAAGCTTCGAGAGTGTTGAGGGCGTTTACGCTCGTCGAGTTGTTGGTGGTGATCGCGATCATCGCGACGCTCATCGGACTGCTGCTGCCCGCCGTGCAGTCAGCCCGCGAGGCGGCGCGGCGGTCCAGTTGCCAAAATGGACTCAAACAACTTGGGCTCGCCGTGCTCGGCTTCACTGAGGCCCGAAAAAGGCTTCCGCCTGGAGTCAATAT
>JBPCTA010000160.1:0-2890 GCA_051006595.1 Pirellulales bacterium | reverse complement strand
GGGACGTCCGCTCCTCACTCGGCCGCCTCCAAGACGGTCTTGCCCCTACCCACCCCTACTTCGACCTCTCGAAGCTTGGGGATGATCTGCTCAGCACGTTCCTTCTTTCCCCGTGGCATTGGTTGCCTCCCTTGGTTTGCTCCAAACCCAGATTCTCTCTCCGGAAGTGGTGCTGTTTAAGGGGGCAGGTCAAGATCGGCGATGGCAGCTGACAAGCCAGGACCCCGCCACAGGGATTTCATGACGGTCACGGATACCGCATGCTCACCGATTCTCCGCGTTCTCGAGGGCCTGCTCGCGAGACACCGCGACTGCCGCGTTGGCGAGGTGGCAAACTACATCCCGGAACTCGCCAAGGCCGATCCGGAACTGTTCGGTATCTGTGTGGCCACCACCGACGGCCACGTGTATGAGGTGGGCGACAGCCGTCACCGATTCACGATCCAGTCGATTTCAAAGCCTTTCGTGTACGGTTTGGCCCTCGATGATCATGGGCCCAGGGCGATGGGCCGGAAGGTGGGCGTCGAGCCGAGCGGCGACGCCTTCAACGCAATCAGCCTGCACCCCGAAGATGGCCGGCCGCTCAACCCGATGATCAACGCGGGCGCGATTGCCACCACCGGGCAGATCCTGGCCGCGGACCCCGAGCAGAGGATCGGCCGGATCCTGGAGTGCTTCGGCCGCTATGTCGGGCATCCGGTGGAGATCGATCCGGCGGTCTACGAATCGGAGTCGCGAACGGGCCACCGCAACCGGGCGATCGGCCACCTGCTGCGGAACCACGAGGTGCTTGGAGATGATCCGACGCCGACCGTCGACGTCTACTTCAGGCAGTGCTCCGTGCTCGTCGACTGCCGTGATCTGGCCCTGATGGCCGCCACGCTGGCCAATCAGGGCGTGAACCCGCTGACGGGAGACCGTGCGATCCAGCGCGAGCACGTGGAGAACGTGCTCAGCGTGATGGCGTCGTGCGGCATGTACGACTCGTCCGGAGGCTGGATCTACAACGTGGGCATGCCGGCCAAGAGCGGCGTCGGCGGGGGCGTGGTCGCGGTGCTGCCGGGCCAGTTCGGGATCGGCGTCTTTTCACCCAGGCTCGACCGGCAGGGCAACAGCGCGCGGGCCGTGAAGGTGTGCGTTGACCTGTCGCGGGCCTGGGAACTCCACCAGTTCAATCCCCCCTACTGCACCCACACGAGCCTGCGGCATTCCTACACGGCGGCGGAGAAGCACTCCTACCGCGCTCGTCCCCCACGAGAAGCGGTTGTGCTCCGTGATCATGGCCAGGCGATCCGCGTCGTCGAGGTGCAGGGAATGCTGTCGCTCGCGACGACCGAACCGATCGTGCGAGACATTCTCGCCTCCTGCGAGAATCTGCGGAGCATCGTGATTGACTTTCAGCACGTCACCGGGATCACGACATCCGCCGCCGCCATCTTCGCCGATCTTGTCGGCCAGATCCTGGCCGCTGGAGTGCGGGTGTTCGTCAGCCACGCGCATGATTTGCCGGAGATTGGCAGGCAACTCGTCGAACGCCTGGGTGAGGCGTCGGCGGGCGAGTCGCTGCGGTTCCCGACGCTCGATGCCGCCCTCGAAGCGTGCGAGGACGAACTCCTGGCCGCAACACAGCCCGACGGTGAGATGCCGGTGCCGCACGTTCGCGAGAACGAACTCGCGGCGGGAATGACGGAGAGCGAGATCGCGGTGCTCGATGCCCTGCTCACCAGGCTGCAGTTCGGGCGGGACGAGGAAATGGTGCGGCAGGGAGACGAGGCGCACACGCTGTTTCTGATCACGCGGGGCGTGGTGGGGGTCTGGGCCGCAGGCGATGGAGGAGCGGCCCGCCGCGTGGCGAGCTTTTCAGCCGGAACGATGGTCGGCGGGGTGGCGTTCATCGACCGCCAGCGGCGATCCGCGACGCTCGTGGCGGACGGTGACGTGGAGTGTGCCGTCCTCGAGCGGGCCGACTTCGATCGTCTCCAGACCACGCATCCACACCTCCATGCGCGGATACTGGTCAACATCGCGATTTCCATCGCGGCCAAGCTCCGGCTGGCGAACGACCACCTTGCCGTGCTGACAACGCGGCGTGGATGAGGCCGACGGACGGTCGCAGAGTGTATTCGCCCTCAACGCCGTGAGGCGGCTGACCCGTACAAGCTCAACGCCGTGAGGCGTGGGGTGAGGCTGACATCGGCCGGAATCAAACCTGCTGCGCCCGCGGCCTTGCGGCCGGTCGGCTTGCACGTGGCACGCCGTCGAGCCGGCTGCGGACAAAGGCAAGCACGTCTGCGTTGTTGAGCAGATCGGCATGCCGCACGCTCGCCGACGTCGGCGTCCAGACACGACCGGGCAGTGGCGGGCCGTTGCCCCACCGCTTGAGCGTGATCTTCGGGTCGCCGGCATAGGTGGCCAGGAGCGACACCTCGGGCACCATGTCGTCGCCTGCTGCGAGCGACTGCTTCTGATAGAAGGTGGTGCCCAGGGCTGGCGTGACCCGATGCGGCGATTCAAAGGGCCAGATAGAGCCCGTCCGGCCGTCGCCAACGACCTCGCGCACGAACGTCTCCGTCGTGATCAACCGATTTGTGATCCACGCCCGGGGGTACACGCCGAAGGTCGCCGTCACCTGACCGACGTTCGCTGTCCAGGGATTCACCCCCGGGGAACTCGTGGCGTTGAGGTCCAGCAGGATCCGGTTGGCGGACGGGGTGTCGTTGATGGTTGTGAGCGAACCGGACGAATCGGACAGGAACGCGTAGGTCGGCAGCAAGTCCCGAAGCGAGGGGAGGTAGCGCTGCAGGAAGGCCCGCGAATCTGGCCGCCCCGTCACGGGGTCGGTGATCGCCGCGCGGTCGATGACGCCGGATGGGGTGACGACGCTCTCCCC
>JBPCTA010000159.1:0-7914 GCA_051006595.1 Pirellulales bacterium | reverse complement strand
AGAAACCTCGCGAGTCGGACCGTCCAAGCCCAACGCCGTGAGGCGTGGGGAGCCCCTGGGATCGGTCGGCATCAAGCGTGCTTCGCCCGCGGCCTTACGGCCGGTCGGCTGGCACCGTCGGGTCAGTGGGTCAGCTTTTTGTACCGGAAGCGATGCGGCTCGTCGGCTCCGATGCCGAGCCGTTCGCGACGGCTCCGCTCGTAGACCTCGAAGTTGCCCTCGCAGACGTGCACATAGCCATCTCCCTCGAAGGCGATGATGTGGGTCGCGAGGCGGTCGAGAAACCAGCGGTCGTGGGTGATCACCACGACCGAACCGGCGAAGCTGGTGATGCCCTCCTCGAGCGAACGCAGGGTGTCGACGTCGAGGTCGTTCGTCGGTTCGTCGAGCAGGAGCAGATTGGATCCTCCGCGAAGGAGCTTGGCGAGATGCACGCGATTGCGTTCGCCGCCGGAGAGTGTGCCCACCTTCTTCTGCTGGTCGGGGCCCATGAAGTTGAACTTCGCGACATAGCTTCGGGAGTTGAACGTTCGCTTGCCGAGTTCGATCGTGTCGTGGCCGCCGGAGATCTCCTCGAAGACCGACTTGTCCGGAGCGAGCGCGTCACGATTCTGATCGACATAGCCGATGTCGACGGTCGCCCCCACCTTGACCGTTCCCGAATCGGGCTGCTCGCTGCCCACGAGCATCCGAAAGAGCGTCGTCTTGCCGGCGCCATTGGGGCCGATGATGCCGACGATGCCTCCCGGCGGCAGCCGAAACGAGAGATTCTCGAAGAGCACCTTGTCGCCGTAGGCCTTCGCGATATTTTCTACGTCGATCACCTGATCGCCGAGCGGCCGGCTGGCAGGAATGAAGATCTCGACCTCGGAATCACGGACGGCTGCCTGCTCCGCGGCGAGCTTCTCGTAGGCGGCCAGCCGGGCCTTGCTCTTGGCCTGCCGCGCCTTGGGCGACATGCGCACCCATTCGAGCTCCTTGTCGAGCGTCTTCTGGCGGGCGCTGACTTGCTTCTCCTCGAGTTCGAGCCGGGCCTTCTTCTGCTCCAGCCACGACGAGTAGTTGCCCTCGAAGGGGTTGCCACGGCCGTGGTCGACCTCGAGTATCCACTTTGCCACGTTGTCGAGGAAGTAGCGGTCGTGCGTCACGGCCACGACCGTGCCCAGGTATTCCGCGAGATGCCGCTCAAGCCAGTTCACGCTCTCAGCGTCGAGATGATTTGTCGGCTCGTCGAGGAGGAGGAGATCGGGCTTCTCGAGCAGGAGTTTGCAGAGAGCGATCCGCCGCCGCTCGCCACCCGAGAGGTTGGTCACCTGCCAGTCGGCCGGGGGCAGATTCATGGCGTCCATCGCGATCTCGACCTGCCGGTCGAGATCCCAGAGATTCTTGGCGTCGATTTCGTCCTGCACCGTGGCCTGCTCTGCGAGCAGCTTCTCCATCTCGTCGTCGCCGAGCGGCTCGCCCAGCCGGGCATTGATCTCTTCGTAGCGGCGGAGCACGGCGCGGGAGTGGTCCACCGCGTCCATCACGTTCTCGAACACCGTCTTGGTCGGATCGAGCTTCGGCTCCTGCTCGAGGTAGCCCACGGTGTAGCCGTCGGCCAGTCGGGCCTCGCCGTCGAACTCCTTGTCGATACCCGCCATGATCTTCATGAGAGTGCTCTTGCCGGCGCCGTTGCGGCCCAGCAGGCCGATCTTGGCACCGGGGTAGAACGCGAGGTTGATGTTCTTGAGCAGTTCGCGCTGCCCGAACTTCTTGGTGAGGTCGGAAACCTGAAAGATGAAGGCTGGGCCCATCGGATGAACTGTCGCTCCAACTGGAGGGAAGGCGGAAAGGGAATGTGTCTCGCCGACGATCCTAGCAAATACGGCCGCGCCGCATGAGGCCTCGTTGCAGCGCCGCGGAGCATGCACTACGATGCCGAGACGGCGGTTTTGAACGGCAATTTGCGGCTCGATGCGAAGGAGGCCACCATGCCCGGCTACGTCCATCCCGAAGTCCTCGTTTCCACTGAATGGGTGGCCGAACATCTGTCCGACCCCGCCGTGCGGATCGTCGAGTCGGACGAGGACAGGGCGCTTTACACGCAGGGTCATGTTCCCGGTGCCGTCGAGATCGACTGGGCCGTGGACCTCCAGAATCAGACCGAGCGGGATTACATCGACCGGGCCGCCTTCGAGAAGCTCTGCGCTGAGCGGGGCATTTCCAACGACACGGTCGTCGTGTTTTATGGCGACAAGAACAACTGGTGGGCCTGCTACGCCTTCTGGGTCTTCAAGCTCTACGGCCACGCCAACTGCCGAATCATGGACGGAGGCCGCAAGCGATGGGAGCTCGACGGCCGCGGCTGGTCGAGCGACCGCGTTTCGTATCCTCATGCCCGCTACACGGCCCAGGAGCAGGACGGCTCGATCCGCGCCCTCCGCGACGAGGTGCTCAAGCATCAGAAGGCCGGCAGGCAGCTGCTCGACGTGCGGTCGCCCGAGGACTACCGCGGCGAGCGGATGCACATGCCCGACTACCCCAACGAGGGCGCCGTTCGCGGAGGCCACATTCCGGGCGCCCGCAATGTTCCCTGGCCGATGAACTGCAACGACGACGGCACCTTCAAATCCGCCAAGGAGCTGGAGAAGCTCTATGTGAAGGAACTGAAAATGAAGCGGCGATCGCCGACGATCGCCTACTGCCGGATTGGCGAGCGGTCGAGCCTGACCTGGTTCGTGCTCACCTATCTCCTGGGCTTCGGCAACGTGAAGAACTACGACGGCTCGTGGCTCGAATGGGGCAACTGCGTCCGCGTGCCGATCGTCAAGGGGGCCGAGCCGGGCGGATCATCCGCTGCGGTCGTACAGTCGACTCCGGCGATGCGTGCCTGACGCATGGAGAGCGTGCAGCAACGGATCGACGCCCTGATCGGCGAGTTCGCCGATCTCGACTCCCGCGAGAAGCTGGAGTTGCTCGTGGACTTCGCCAACGGGCTGCCGCCGCTCAGCCCCGAGTACGAGGCTCGCAAGATCGTTGAGGATCGCCGCGTTCACGAATGCCAGACGCCCGTGTTTCTCTGGACTGACATCGACGAGGGTGGCCGCGCTCGGCTGGTGGGCGAGGTGGCGCCGGAGGCCCCGACGGTGAAGGGATTTGTCGCCATCCTCGCCGAGGCCATCAACGGCCGGCCCGTGGCCGACGTCGCCGCCATTCCGGAAAACATGCTCGAGCGGATGGGCCTGGCCGATGTGCTTGGTATTCTGCGGAGCCGGGGGCTGAGAGCGATCGTCGCCCGCGTGCAACGAGGCTTCGCCGACCAGACGGCGGGCGACTGAAGGATCGCGAGATCAGCGGGGAAGGGATCGACGAGATGTCACCAGCAGAAAAAGTCGTCGCCGGCATCGACCTGGGCGGCACGGCCATCAACTACACCTTTCTCGACGAGCGAGGCCAGTTCCTCATCGACGGCCTCTGCGAGCATCCGGCACGCAGCGTCGAGGGCCCCGACGTCTGCATCGGCCAGATCGCCGACGGCCTGGCGCTGGCGGCTGATCGCGCCGGCGTGGCCCGGGAGAAGCTGGTCGCCGTCGGCCTCGACACGCCCGGCCCGGCGAGCGCTGCGGGAGTGCTCAGCCAGCGGGGCTCGACCAACTTCGTCCATGCCGCCTGGGCCGGCTATGACATGCGGGCGGGCCTCGAGCAGCGGCTCGGACTGCCCGTCACCTACCTCAACGATGGCAACGCGGCCGCGCTCTGGGGGCACGTCGCCATCTTCGGCTCCGAAAACGAGGCCTCGAGCGTCTCGGCGATCATCGGCACCGGCCTCGGCGGCGGCGCGATTACCGGCGGCCGTGTGATTACGGGCCGCAACGGCTTCGGTGGCGAGCTTGGCCACGTGCTCATTCCCTACGCCTCGATTCCCGGCATCGAGGGCATGGTGCCGGACTGCAACTGCGGCCGCACGGGCGATCTGGAATCGCTCTGCTCGCTGACGGCGATCCGCCGCACGCTGCTGCCGCATTTCCTCCGTACCCATCCTGGCCATGCGCTTGCGAACGAGGAGATCGGCGGCGCGGCGAAGAAGGTTCGCGGCCTTGCCGAACAGGGCGATGCGATGTGCCGCGAGATCTTCCGGGTGCAGGCCCGGGCCCTCGGGCTCTTTTTCGACGAGATGATCAACGTCTTCGATCCCGACGCCCTGATCGTGGGAGGCGGCGCCGTGGAGACATCCGACGAGTTCCAGCGCTGGTTCCTCGACGAGATCCGAGCCGGCATGCCTTCGCAGCGAGCCGAGCAGGCCGACCTGCCGATCCACGTGATGCCGAGCGGCGACTCGGCCGGTGCCCGCGGGGCGGCGATCGACGCCGCCCGCATGGTCCGCGAACGCGGGCTCTAGCGCCGAGCCGGCGACCGGGCGCTCGGGCGCTCGGTGTCAGGCGACGCGGTCGATCACGGGCAACGCCGGCAGGCCGTTGGGCTGCAACCGGAGGGCGGGGGAGGGGGCCGGCAGTGGGTCGGCACGCTCGCGGCGGGGCGGGCCCAGAAGCATCAGGCGGGCGGTGGCGAGCAGGCCGCCGAGCGACCCGAAGGTGGCCTCCACGGCGGCCGGTTCGTAGCCGCAGTGCACCATGCAGTCACGGCACTTGGCATTGCCGCTGGCCCGACCGTAGGCGTCCCAGTCGGTCTTCTCCATCAGTTCGCGGAAACTCTCGGCATAGCCTTCGTCAAGCAGGTAGCACGGTCGCTGCCAGCCGAAGAGGTTGTAGGTGGGCGTGCCCCACGGCCGGCATTCCAGATCCCAGTCGCCCTTGAGGAACTCGAGAAACACGGGCGACTGGTTGAAGTGCCACCGCGACGGCGCGGCATCCAGAATGCGGCGAAAGAGCGACTGGCTCCGCTGCTGCGGCAGGAAGTGGTCCTGGTCCGGCGCCTTGGAATAGGAATAGCCTGGCGAGATCATCATGCCTTCCACGCCCAGCGCCATCACGTCGTCGAAGAACTTTCGATAGCGGGCCGGATCGGCATCGGTGAAGAGGGTGGAGTTGGTCGTCACCCGAAACCCGGCACGACGGGCGGCACGAATCGCCGAGACGGCCATGTCATAGATGCCATCGCGGCAGACGGCGTGGTCGTGCTCCTCCCGCGGACCGTCGAGGTGCACGGAAAAAGCCAGATAGGGCGACGGCGTGAAGCGAGGGAGCATTTCCTCGAGCTTGATCGCGTTGGTGCAGAGGTAGAGATACCGTTTCCGCGCGACGATTCCGGCCACGATCTCCTCGATCTGCGGATGGAGCAGCGGCTCACCTCCGGGAATCGACACGATCGGAGCACCACACTCGTCTACCGCCTTGAGGCACTGCTCGGGCGTGAGGTGCGATCGCAGCACCTCGGCGGGATGCTGGATCTTGCCACAGCCTCCGCAGGCGAGATTGCAGCGGAAAAGCGGCTCGAGCATCAGCACGAGCGGGTAGCGGTGGTTGCCGCGCAGCCGCTGGATGGCGACATGGCGGAGCACGGAAATCATCTGCCCGACGGGAACGCTCATGCCACACGCTCCCGGAGTTCGGCCACCGCGACACGACGGGCGCGGGCAAGGGCCATGAGGGGAAAGTAGATGGGATAGTAGTGATACCGGAGATAGAAGACCTGTGGAAACCCGGTGCCGGTGAACTCCCGCTGCTCCCAGGTGCCATCGACCTCTTGCCGGAGTTCGAGCCAGTTGACCCCGCTGCGAACGGCGGCGGAATCGCCTCGGCCCGCGGCCACCAAGCCAGCCACGGCCCACGCCGTCTGCGAGGCGGTCGGCACACCCGTGCCGGCCAGCGAACGATCGACGTAGCTCTCGGGAGTCTCGCCCCAGCCGCCGTCTGCCTGCTGGTGCACTTCCAGCCACTCGGCACCACGGACCACCGCCTCGTCACCACTCGAGATACCGACGGCCCTCAGGCCCTCGAGCACCTGCCACGTGCCGTAGATGTAGTTCACGCCCCAGCGGCCATACCACGCGCCGTCGCACTCCTGCGACCGCCGCACGTAGGCCACGGCGCGATCAACCGACGGATGGCCTGCTCGAAGCCCGATCTTCCCGTAGGCCTCGAGCACCCGGCCCGCCAAGTCGGGCGAACTCGGGTCGATCATCGCGTTGTGATCGGCGAAGGGCACCTTGCAGAGAAACTCGCAGTTGTTGTCGCGATCAAAGGCACCCCAGCCGCCATCAGCGTTTTGCATGGCCTCGAGCCAGCGGGCTCCCCGGCCAATGGCCGCGCTCACGGCGGTCATTCGAGAAGCAGCACCGCGGCCACGGGAAGACTGCACCGCCGACCGCCACGTCGCCAACGCAATCACGACCATGGCCGTGTCATCGACATCGGGGTAGAAGCGGTTGGCATACTCGAAGCACCAGCCCGAGGGTTCGGCATGCGTCCGCTCCGACCAGTCGCCAGACGTGCGGATCTCGTTGGCAAGCAACCAATCGACTGCCTGCTCGAGGGACGACTGAAAGGACTGCTGCGCCGCTTCCTGGCGACCACGCACCGCCGCGCTCCGTGACTCAACCAGCGCGATGAGCGTGATCGCCGTATCCCAGACCGGCGACCGACAGGGCTCCAAACGGGTCGTGCCATCCCCTTCGACCTCGACGAGCCTGTCAAGCTGCGACCATGCCTCAAGCACTTCGGGAGAATCGTCTTCGCAGCCCATCGCCTTGAGCGCGATGATGCTCCACACGATCGGCGGAAAGATGGCGCCCAGCCCGTCGCTCTCGTCGAATCGTGCGAGCATCCAGCGGCGACATGCCTGCACGGCGCGGGCTCGCAAGGGAGTGAGCCCCACCGCTTCGCACGCCTTCATGAGACGGTCAATACCGCGAAAAAACCCTGCCCAAAAGCTGGTGTCGGCCGGCGCCGGCGGCCCCTGGCGATCCCGGCCGGTGAACAGTTCGGCGATGCCGCGGCCGCGAGGAAGGCGCCGCAAGGGCTTGAAGGCCCACATCAGCGACAAGGGCACGATCATCGTTCGCGACCACGCCGACACGCGGCTCAGATTCACCGGAAACCATTCGGGCAGGAGCACCGCCTCCGGCGGCACCGCAGGGCACGCCGAATAGGGCATCTGCCCCAGAAGTGCGAGATAGAACTTCGTGAAACTGTTGACGGCCCAGGGACCGCCCGCCTGCTCGATTGCCCGGCGACCACGGACGAGCGACGGCTCATCGGGGTCATGGCCAAGCAGTTTGAGCGCCAGATACGCCTTCACACTGGCGCTGACGTCGATCGGTCCACCCGGATAGATGGCCCATCCGCCGCCTGACAACTGCTGCTTGAGAATCCGTCGCCCAGCACCGCCGGCCTGGGGGTGATCGAGCCTTCCGGCCCACGCGAGCAGCAAAAGGTATTCGCTCTCGAGAATCGTGTCGCCCTCGAGCGGTGCTCGCCAGTGCCCGTCGGCGGCCTGCTGGCCGCGGAGCCAGACGGCGGTGCGGTGAATCGCTTCGAGCCCGGCATCCTCGGCGACACCACAATCCCTGAGAAACCGCTGCCGCGGACCCCGGGCCAGAGGTCCACGATGGCTGACGAGCGAAGCGACCCCAGAGGCAGACACCTCTTGATCGGCATGCGGGCCTTCGGCCGCTGGTCCGGTGAAACTCATGCTTCCATCCCTGCGAGCGTGCCACTCGGGCGATCCATCGCCCGCTGACCGGAACTGGGGCGGAGGATAGAGAACATCGGTCGCATCGACAAGTGCGGCCGACGTGGAAGAACGGGCCGGCATCGCCAGCCTGGAGGCCCTGCGAAGCGCCCTGGAAAGATAGGGTGACTTTGCGGCCCCTGCCGTCACGCGCCGCCACTCGCCAGGGGGAGCTCCACCGTGACCTTGGTACCTTGACCCGGACGGGAATCGAACGTGAGCAACCCGCCGTTCGACTCGATC
>JBPCTA010000158.1:0-9655 GCA_051006595.1 Pirellulales bacterium | reverse complement strand
TTCAGCGTGTCGCTCGACGACATTCGCCGGGTCGCCGTGCCCGTGCTGCGACACCGGATTGCCACCAACTTCCAGGCTCAGGCCGAGGGGTTGACCAGCGAGTCGATCATCGACCGGCTGCTCCGCGAGACTCCCGAACCAGAAATCCCCAAGCTCGTGAAGTGAGCGGCCGAGAGACCCGGGCCTCGGTCCCGTGGTGAAGCATGCCCCGCGCGGTCGAGGAATACCTGAAGCCTGAGGTCGTGCGGCAGATCGCGCGACTCGATCTCCGCGCCCAGTTCATCGTCAAGGGTTTCTTGCAGGGGCTTCACGCCAGCCCCTACCAGGGCTTTTCGGTCGAGTTCAGCGAGCATCGCAAGTATGCCGCCGGAGACGACCCCAAGGACATCGACTGGCTGGTGTATGCCAAGACCGACAAGCACTACATCAAAAAGTTCGAGGCCGAGACCAACATCACGGGTTATCTCGTGATCGATACCAGCGGCTCGATGGACTACACCTACCGGCAGCAGTTCACGAAGCTCGACTACTCGATCTCACTCGCCGCCGCCCTCTGCTGGCTGATGATTCATCAGCAGGATCCCTGCGGGCTGATGGTCTTCGACGAGAAACTCCACGCCTCGCTGCCGGCCCGCTCGCGGCGGTCGCAGATCGCGCAGGTGCTTTCGGTGCTCTCGAAGGTGAAACCGTCTGGCAAGACCGACATCGGCCGCAGCCTCGTACAGGTGGCCGCGATGCTCCGGCATCGGTCGCTCGTGATGGTGTTCAGCGACCTCTTGGCCGATCCGGCCCCGATCAAGGATGCCCTGCTGCGACTGCGGCACCGTGGGCACGACGTGATTGTGTTTCATGTGCTCGACGAGGCCGAGGTGCGGTTTCCGTTCGAGGGCATGGTCGAACTCACCGAGCCCGAAGGGCATGACCGGCTCGTGATCGATGCCGATGCCGCCCGCCGCGGCTACGTGGCAGCTGTGGAGGCCTTTCGAGACGACTACCGCGGGTCGTGCTTCCGCGCCGGAATCGACTACGTGCCGCTCGACACGAGCATGCAGTTTGACAGGGCACTGATGGAGTATCTCGTGAGCCGCAGGAACCGGTTCTGAATTCATGGGCCTGTCGTTCATCACACCGATGCTCATCGGCGGCGCAGCGCTTGTGGCCGTGCCGCTGGTGCTGCATCTGATCATGCGGCGGAAGCCCGTGCCCCATGCCTTCCCGGCGCTGCGATTCCTTCGCGAGCGGGCGGTTGCGAATCGCCGCCGGCTGCAGGTGAGCCATATCCTCCTGCTGCTCCTGCGGATGGCGGCCCTGGCGCTCCTCGCTCTGGCGCTGGCGCGTCCGGTACTCCGCGGCGCGGGCTGGCTCGCCGACGGTGAAGGGCCGGTCGCCGCGGCGTTCGTGTTCGACACGGCGGCCCGCATGGCGCTTCGCGAGGGCAATCAGACAAGGCTCGAGCGGGCGGAGGAACTGGCCCGAGTCCTGCTGGCCAAACTCCCCGAGGGGAGCAAGGTGGCCGTGCTCGACACGGCCGGCGACGCCGCCGGGTTTTCGGCGACGCCTGCCGCCGCTTCCGCCCGGATCGACCGGCTTGCGGCCACGGCACAGGCCGTGTCGCTGCCGGGGGCGATCGCCGAGGCCCGCCGGCTGCTCACCGCAGCGGACCTGCCCCGCCGGGAACTCTATGTATTCACCGATTGCTCCCACGGCGCCTGGGACAATGCGTCGCCGCAGCCTGAAGCGCTCCCGGGCGAGCCGGCCGTGCTGTTCATCGACGTCGCCGCGACCTCGCCACAGAACTTCGCGATCGACGCGATCGATCTGTCCGGCGAGCGCGTGTCGGCAGGCACATCGCTGGCCGTCACCGCGTCGGCCGTGCGGACTGGTCCCGACGCCGTCCGCAACGTGGCGATCGAAGTGCTCGGCCGCGATGGTCAGTATGCCCGTCGGGGCGTGAAGCCGGTGGCCTGGAAGCAGGCCGCGGCCGTGCAGGTCGATTTCGATGTCGGTGGCCTGGATCCAGGCACTCGTCAGGGCCGTGTCGTGATCGAGGGTTCAGACGATCTCGAGGCCGATAACGCGCGATTCTTTACGGTCGAGGTCGGCGCCGCGGCGCGGGTGATCGTGGCGGCGCCACGGCCCGCCGCGCGGACGGCGGCATTTCTGGTGCAGGCGATCGCGCCGGCGCCGCTGGTGAAATCGGGCAAGGCGCGGTTCGAGCCGCAGGTGGTCGATATCGAATCACTCGACACGCTCTCGTGGGACTCGGCGCAGGGCATGGTCCTGCTCGATCCGCCGCCGCTGGCCCCGCAGACCTGGGAGTCGCTCGAGCGCTGGGTGGCCGGTGGCCGCGGGCTCGTGATCTGGCTGGGGCCACGGGCCGGGTCAGCGGAGCGGTTCAACTCCGATGCGTCGCGGCGGGTGTTGGGAGGCGAGATCGTGCGGGTGTGGCGGAGCCGCGAGGGCAACTTTCTGGCGCCTGCGGCGCTCGACCATCCCATTCTGGCGGCCTTTCGGCGGGTGGGCGACGCCGTGCCCTGGCAGGATTTTCTGGTCAGCCGGCACTGGGAGTTTCGCCCCAGCGAGCCACCGCCTGCAGTCGCCGATCGTGCGGCTGATGCGGCTGATGCGGCGGCGCTCCCCGTGGCGGCCTACCGCAATGGCCTGACGGCGGTGGCGGAGCATCGCCTCGGTGCTGGAGCGGTGGTGCTCGTCACGACTCCGGTGTCGCAGTCGGCGGCCGATCCCGAGGCCTGGAACACCCTCGCGACGGGATTCGAACCGTGGCCCTTCGTGATTCTCGCCAACGAGTCCCTGCTGTATGCGATCGACACCTCCGACGATCGCAACGTGGTGGCCGGAACGCCGGCCGTGCTGCATCTGGACCGCCGCGACGTGCCGGCGGCGTTCGTGAGCACGCCCTCAGGCGATGATTTTCCTGCCGCCGTCGACCAGAAAAGGGGCACGATCACCGTCACGGCGACACAGATGCCCGGTAACTACGCGGTGCGGGCCGGCGGCGATGTCGGCGGGGTGGCGAAGGGTTTCAGTGTGAACCTTGCCGCGGCGGCGACCGACTTTAGCCGTCTGTCGGGCGAGGATCTCGCCGCCGTGCTCGGCATCGGCCATCGGCTGGCCCGGACCGAAGACGAACTCGTCCGCGATGTGAATCGTGAGCGGGTCGGTTCTGAACTCTATCCCTGGGTGATCCTGCTCGTCGCACTGGCGATGGCCGCAGACTGGATCGTCGCCAATCGGTTCTACACTCCACGAGAGGGTGTCGATGCCGAGCGGATGGCGGCTGCCGATTTTGCCGCGGAGGTGCCGACGGCAGACCCGCTCATGCCCCCGGCTGATTCTGCGGCTGAGCCGCCCCCGTTGCCCCCCGCCGACTCGCGGCCCGGCCCCCCGCCGATTCCGCCGTTGCCGAAGGTGCCGCGATGAACGACATGCGGGCGCTCGAGGAGTTGTCGCTGCAGTTCGACCCGGTGTGGTCATGGCCCTTCGTCCTGGTCGTGGCTCTCGGACTCTTGGCCGTGCTGCTGGCCGTGCCGCCGGACCGCTCGCGAATCTCTCCAACGGGCCGAATGGTGCTCACGCTGCTGAGGCTCGCTGCCTTTCTGGCGCTGGTGGCCTGCATGCTGCGGCCCACGTTCGTGGCCACCCGCAAGGCGCGGCAGCAGGGCACGGTGGTGGTGCTGGCGGATGCCTCCGAGAGCATGACGGTGGCAGACGGCCCCGGGGGAGGGACGAGGTGGGAGGAGATGGTCGCTGCGCTCGCCGCTGCCAGACCTGCCGCCCAGAAGCTGGTCTCATCGGGCGATTTTGAGATCGCGGCCTGGCGGTTCAATCGCGACGTGCATCCCCTGCCACCGGCCGGGGACGATCCTTTTCCGTTGACCTCCTGGGCAGATGCCCCGGGCGTCGAGGAGACGGCCATCGGCGCGGCGATCGACGATGGCCTGCGGGCGACCGCGGGACGGACGCTTGCCGGTGTGATCGTGCTCAGCGACGGGGCCCAGCATGCCTACGCCCCACGCGATCTCCCGCCGCAGTCCGCATCGCGAAAAATTGCCGATGCGGGAGCGCCGCTGTGGAGTGTGACCTTCGGCCAGCAGCGCGGAGGCGATCAGGGACGCGATGCGGCCGTGGTCAATCTGGCCGTTGCGGAGACCGTGTATCTCAAGAACGTGCTCGAGGTGGCGGGCCGCGTGCGACTTGAAGGGCTCTCGGGTCGTGAGGCCACCGTGGTGTTACTCGCCGAGAATGAGGCGGGCGTGATGGAAGAGGTGAACCGCACGCGGATCCGAGCCACCGGTGAGACGGTCGAGGAGGCGGTCCGGCTCTCCTGGACACCCATGGCGCTCGGTGAGCGGAAAGTGACGCTCCGTGTCGAGCCCCAGGAGGGAGAGGTGATCATCGCCAACAACGAACTCTCCACCTTCGTCGAGGTGATCGATGGCGGCCTGCGGGTGCTCTATCTCGAGGGCGCGCTCCGGGTCGAGCAGCGTTTCTTGCGGCGGGTGCTCGCCGCCAGCCCCGACATGCAGGTTGACTTCGAGTGGATCGACTCGACCCACCGCGAACGCTGGCCTGTCGATCTCGGCCGCCGACTGGCCGGCGACTACGACGTGTTTCTGATCGGCGACCTCGATTCCTCCGTGCTCCGGCCCGAGGATGCGCGGATCATGCTCGCGAAGGTGAATGCCGGGGCGGGGCTGGGCCTGCTCGGCGGCTTCCATGCCTTCGAGGCCGGAGGGTGGGCGGGGTCGCCGCTCGGTCCGGCCATGCCCTTCGAGGCCGATCGACTCGCCAGACAGCCCTTCGACGAGCCCGTGCGCAAGGGACTGCACATCGACGGGGGGATTCGCCTGCTGCCCGATCCGAGGTTTGGGAACGTGTCGATTCTCCGGCTGGGCAAGACCGATGACGACAGCCGCGCTGCCTGGGAGGCGATGCCGACCCTCGAAGGAGCCAGTCGGATCGGCCGCCTGCTGCCGACGGCGAAGGCGCTTGCAGTGATGGCCGACGGCACGCCGCTGCTGGTGGGACGCGAATACGGCGAAGGCCGCGTGCTCGCGTTTGCCGCCGACTCCACCTGGCGCTGGGTGATGCAAGGAGCCGTGGAACAGCACCGCCGCTTCTGGCGGCAGCTCGTGCTCTGGCTGGCCCGGCAGGACGACACCGAGCAGGACACGCTCTGGTTGCGGCTGGCGCAGCGGCGCATCAGCCCGGGCACGCCGCTGCCCTTCGATACGGGGCTCACGCGGCCCGATGGCTCACCGCAGGAGGGCGTGGCGATCGAGGCGACGGTGATCGCTCCCGACGGCCAGGCGCGGCCTGTCCGCGTGGGCCGGCAGGGCGACACGTTTTCCGGGGTGATCGCCGACTGTGCGGAGCCGGGGGATTGGAAGCTCACCGTGCGGGCCAGCCGTCCGGGCGACGCCGCACCGCGGGAGCGATCCGCGCGATTCACCGTCTTCCGGCAGGATCTCGAACTCGCCAACCCGCGTGCCAATCCGCTGCTCATGCGGCAGCTCGCCGAGGCGACCAGCGGCGGCGTGCGACTGCCTGAGGAACTGCCCGACATCTTCGCCGAGATCGCCGCGCGTCCGCCGACCTTCGAGTCGAAGGAACAGTGGTCGCTCGCACCATGGGATACCTGGCCGATGTTTCTCCTCATGGCGGCTTGCATGAGCGGCGAGTGGTTCCTGCGGAAACGCTGGGGCCTCGTGTAGGCGGCTGGTTGCATCGCTGATGGCGGCGTTGCATCCGGCGAAAGAGCCGTGAGTTGGCGGTGTTTCCGCCTTTGTGCGGCGAGCCGGCTTTGCTACCCTCCCCAGCCCGCGCAGGATGCCGGGCGGGATGCATCCATGCCGGCAGGGAGGTCGGACATGCCACGGCGACGAGCGATTCGCGAGAAGCTGCTGCTAGGCGCCCTGCTCGTGGGTGTCATGGTGGCGGTGCTCTCGGCGAGCAGCTTTCTGGGCATCTACTCCTATCGACGGCTCGTCCGGGCGCTCTCGTGCCGGGCGGCGGAGTTGCCGCGGGCCAGCGAACTGGGCGAGTGCGTGGCCGCGCTTCGGCTGGAGCACGCACGGGCGCTGGGAGCCGAATCCGTGGTCGGCGAGTCGTTCCTCTCCGGACTGCGGGGCACGTCCGCGGCGCTCGAGGCCTATCGCCAGGAGTTGGCCGCCTACGAACCCGACGACAGCCGGCTTGCAGACCGCTCCCGCGAAGATCAAACGGCCCAACGGATCGCGGAATGCCTGGTCACGATCGACCGCATCGCCTGCCAGCACACGGTCGATGGGACTGGCGTCGCCGACGCTGAACCCGCCGAGGGCCATCGCACAATGCTGCTGGCCGTGTCGCCCCATCTGGAGTCGCTCGCCGCACTGACGGCCGAACTGCCGTCGTTTCTCCAGCAGCGGCTCCACGACCTTTCGAGCGAGGTCCGCACCCGCTACCGCACGCTCATCGTCACGACCTGGACCGCGGCGACCGCCGCCGCAGGACTCCTCATGGCGATCGCCGTGCTCACCTACCGGTGGGTGTTTCGCCCGCTGCGGCTGCTCGGCCACGGCTCCCGTCGCGTGGCGGCCGGCGACTTCGACTATCGCATTCAGCTCGACACGCGGGATGAAATGGCCGAACTGGCCGATGCCCTCAACGACATGACCGAGCGGTTTCGGGAGATCCGCGACGACCTCGATCGCCAGGTTCAGGAGCGGACGCGGGAAGTGATTCGCAGCGAGCAGTTGGCGAGCGTCGGGTTTCTGGCGGCGGGAGTGGCCCACGAGATCAACAACCCGCTTGCATCCATCGCCATGTGCGCCGAATCCCTGGAGAGCCGGATCGGGGAAATGGCCCCCGGCGAGGCCGACGCGCAGGTGGCCCGCCGGTATCTCGCGCTGATCCAGAGCGAGGCTTTTCGCTGCAAAGGGATCACCGAGAAGCTCCTCGATTTCTCACGGCTCGGCGAGGTTCGACGTCAGGCGACGGCGCTCACGGGGCTCGTCACCGACGTCGCCGACATGCTGCGGCACGTGGGCCGCTTCGCCGGCCGTTCGATCGAGATCGACGACGCCCAGGACGCGCTAGTGATGGTCAACCCGCAGGAGATCAAGCAGGTGGTGCTCAATCTGCTGGTCAATGCGCTCGACTCGATCGAAGAGACTGGCCGGGTCTGCGTGGCGGCGAAGCGGAGCGGCGGCGAGGCCGTTTTGACGTTCACCGACGACGGCTGCGGAATGACAGCAGAGGTGCTCGAACACCTGTTCGAGCCGTTCTTCACCAGGCGCAAGGCCGGGCAGGGCACCGGGCTCGGCTTGTCGATCGTGCACCGGATCGTCACCGACCACGGGGGCAGGATCCAGGCCACGAGCGACGGGCCGGGGAGCGGCTCCTGCTTCCGAATCACGCTGCCCCTCGCCCAGGTCGGTGCCGATGCGCCGGCCTCTTGGCCAACCGCCGCCGAGCCCGCGCCGGGCCGAGCCGCTTGAGCCGACCATTTGCTCTCCCCACGATCGAGGAATCTGCCTTGAAGCCCCATGCCCGCCCGATGCGAGTCTTGTTTGCCGACGATGAGGCCTCGTTGCAGGAGTTGATGCGAATCGAACTCCCGCGAATCGGCCACGAAGCGACCGTCTGCCCCGACGGCCGGACCGCGCTTGCGGCGCTCGACCGCACCTCCTACGACTGCGTGATCGTCGATCTCGACATGCCCGGAGTGGGCGGGCTCGAAGTCATCGCCCGAGTGCGGGAGACGTCGCCCGATACCGAAACGGTGATCATCACCGGAAAGTCTTCGGTCGAGAGCGCCGTGACGGCGGTGCGGCAGGGAGTCTTCGACTATCTCACCAAGCCGTGCAAGCTCGCCGACATCCAGGCGGTGCTCGAGCGGGTTCGAAAGAAGCGAGAACTGACGGCTCGGCTGCGCGCCCTCGAGCGGCGGGTTCGTCGGGCGGAAGGAAGCACGCGACTGGTGGGCAACTCGGCCTGCCTGACCCACGTCCGGCGGCTGATTGCGAGGGTCGCGGCGAGCGAGGCGACGGTGCTCGTTCGTGGCGAGACGGGCACCGGGAAGGAGCTCGTGGCCCGCGCCATCCACGAGGGCAGTCCTCGGGCCGATGGTCCGCTCGTTGCCGTCAACTGCGGCGCCCTGCCCGAACACCTCGTCGAGAGCGAGCTCTTCGGCCATCGCAAGGGTGCCTTCACCGGCGCCGACGAGCACCGTGCCGGCCTCTTTGAGGTCGCCGACGGCGGCACGTTGTTCCTCGATGAGGTCGGCGAACTCCCCAAGTCGTTGCAGTCACGGCTGCTCCGGGCGCTCGAGAGCGGTGAGATCCGTCGAGTCGGCGACAACCATCCGATCACCGTCGATGTCCGCGTCGTCTGCGCCACCCATCGCTCGCTCGAAGATATGGTGCGGACGGGCGACTTCCGCGAAGACCTCTTGTTTCGCATCAATACCTTCGAGATCGCGATTCCTGCGCTGCGAGAGCGGCGGGACGACATTCCCGTGCTCGTGGAGCATTTCGTCCGGATGGCGCGGCCGCAGGCGGCCGCCGGCGCCGTTCTTGCCGACCCGGCCGCCTTGGCCTCGCTGGCCGCTCATCATTGGCCCGGCAACATTCGTGAACTCGCCAACGTCGTCGAGCACGCGCTCGTGCTGTGCGACGAACTGCCCGTGACGGTTGCTCACCTCCCGGCACGATTTGGATTGCTGCGACCGGCCGCAGAGTTGCCGGCCATCTCGCCGCCAGTGGCTGCGGGCTCGCACGCCGGCGCCAATCTCGTGCAGGAAGCCGCCCCTCAGCCTCAGGCGTCCGTCACGACAGAGGCCGTGCGGTCACGGCCCGAGAGCCTGCGGGAACTCGAAATGAGGGCGATCCACGAGGGCTTGGATCGCAACAAGGGCAACAAGGGCCGTACGGCGGAGGAGCTCGGCATCAGCCTCAAGACGCTCTACAACAAACTCCACCAGGCCAACGAAGGCACGCTCGATAAAACCGGCTGAAGGAATGCCAGGATTCGCTGGTCGGGACAGCGAGCGCTTCGTCAGGTTTTACGAACCACGCCCACCAGTACCCCCAGCACGCGGGCGTTCTTCACGTAGATCGGCTTCATCGACGAGTTGGCAGGCTGGAGGCGAATGCGGTCGCGCTCCGGAAACCACTGCTTGAGCGTGGCCTCGCCGTCTTCCGTTTGCGCGACCACGATGTCGCCGCTATGGGCGGTCTGCTTTTTCTGGATCACCACCCAGTCGCCGTCGGCGATCTGGGCATCGATCATCGACTCGCCCATCACCTTGAGCACGAAGTGGTTGACGCGATTGAAGAGCGACTCGAAGTCGATCCGTTCGCTCTGCTCTTCCGCCGGCCGCAGCGTTCCCGCCGCCACCCAGCCGGCCATTGCCAGTCCACGGAGGTGGGCCGGTTCGTTGACCAACTCGATGGCCCGCGACATGTTCTTGCCGCGGGTGATCAGCCCCTTTCGTTCCAGGGCCTTGAGATGGCAGACAAAGCCGTTAGGTGATCGAATCTAGAAGGCCTGACCGATCTCGCGGACCGTCGGCCCGTAGCCACGGGAATGGATCTTGTCGCGAATGAACGCATAGATTTCCATCTGCCGCTCGGTGGGCGCGTCGCTGCCT
>JBPCTA010000157.1:0-2973 GCA_051006595.1 Pirellulales bacterium | reverse complement strand
CGATCGGACCGCGACGAAACACAAGATCACCGGCCGCATACCACTCCTGACCGGGGCTGACGACCACGTCGATCGTGTCGAACCGATCGAGGTCCACATACTGCTCGATCTTGGGGTTGATACCTCGCTCGATGGTCACCCGACGATTCGTCAGCCGGTATCGCCGGATCGCCCACGGCAGCCGCATCGAGAGATAAAGCATCAGGCCGAGTGGAATCGTGGCGAGCAGAGCCATGCGACCGATCGACAACGGCCCAAAGCCGCCTTTGAGTCGATACAACCTGCCGAGCGTCTGGCCGAGCCCCGTGGACGCCACCGAGGGCCAGACGGTCATCACCGTGGCCTCGGCAATGGCAGGGGGCACGACTCCAGATATCGGCCGGTCGCTGCTGACCATGGGCATGCTTTCCGTTTCTCGAGACATCACAGCGCCGGCCAGGGAACGAAGCCCGGACCCGCGGAACACCGTTATAGAATCCCGGTTTTCACCGAAAAAACAAGCCCTCGCAGCGGTCCTGCCTCCAACAGGCTGTCAGGCACCTGTCGGCTGAAAAGACGCGATCACTTGGCTGGCGACGTCTGGGGAGGACCGGGCTTGGCAACGACCGTGACCGTGGCATTCAGCGCCCCTGCCTGAACCTCGTCGGCTGCGAGGACCGCGTCGTCGTCGGCTGCCGGTTCGAGTCCGTTCACATACTGTTTGAGGAAGGACCACAGCCGCTCGACTGGAATCCCGAGACCATGAGTGTTGCCCGAGTTGTCAGTCCGCGGTGTCGCGGCAGTGATGCCCACAAGCCGCCCCTGGGTGTCGATGATGGCCCCTCCTCCCGCCCCACGCGGCACAGTGGCGGCATACACAAAAGGAGTGCCATCGGCATCCCCCTTGGCTGCGGCCACGATCGTGGCCTGTACGGGCCGCGGAGACACTGCGAGCAGTGGCTCCGGCTTGCAGCCGACGACGACCACGGCACCGCCACCAGCCGGCAGTGTGGCGGCGACCGGTAGCGGAGTGGCACCGGACACATCCTTGAGCCCGTCGCACGCCAGCAGGCACACCGCCGGATCATCCAGTGTGGCCAGGACGGTGGCTGGGAGCTGGCTCTCCGCGTTGGCAGGGTTGCGGATCGTGACCACGGTGTCAGCCGATGCGACAGCGCGATCCGCAAGGATCCTGCACGGCGCGACGAGCACCCCCAACGTTTCCACGCGGGCGGGCCGCTGGGCGTCCGCGCCGCCAGCCAGCGTCGCGATGCCGGCAGCGGTCACCTGAGAAAGCGGCATCGGCTGACCGTTCAATCCGAGAAGCACCAACTCCTTGGCGTTCGAGAGAGGCTTGAGCTTCAGATCTTGAAGCATGAAGCGATAGAGATCGGCAAACTCGACCTCCATCCTTTCGGGCATTTTCAGGATGGGAGAGCGGGGCTTGTTGGCATTGGCGACCACGAGGCCCACGTTGTCGGCGATCACGCGGCCGTCAGGAAGGCTCTGAAGCGCCTGGCCGAAATGCCCGTGCGCCGGCGCCGGCCGCCGCGACATGATCTCGCAGACGGCCAGATCATTCATCAGGAAGCCATTCCCTGGAAACCGCCGCACGAGCTCCGTCAACTGACCGACGGTGCGATCGTACTCCGCGGGCTTCTGCGCCAGAGGCATGAGCGCCAGCAGGAACTCGCTCCGCAGATTCTCCCGTCCCACCCGCCCCGCTTTCTCGAACATCTCCCTGGCCAGCTTCGTGTTGCCGATTCGCATCAACTCGATCGCCTGATCAACGAGGCTGTTCGACTCCCGACTCGATGCCTCGACCACATCAGGGCTCACCCAGTCCTGACCCAGCCGAACCTTGCCCTCATCCGCGAGTCGTCGCCAATGGGCCAACCGTTCCTCGGCCGCTTCGCGTCGCGGCGGCGAAAGATCGCCGGCGGCGAGGGCGAGACGATAAACGTTGACCGCGTCCGCGGCCGTACGACAGGCGATGGCGTCGGCCTCGACGTGACCGATCTCATCGGCATTTGACGACGTGGCCAACGGCTTGCCCGACGGCGGATCGCTCACCAAGGGCCGACCAGCCTGCCTCGCAACCCACTCGCGATCCGTTTCCGACAGCGAGTCGAGCGGCACCTCGATACGACGGTCGCCCTCGAGACGGATCACGACCATCGACGGGGTGTCCGGCAGCGGACTCGGCACCAACGATTCGAACGCACCCCGCACGGCCCAAGGCCGTTCCTCCGCCCACGCGGAACCGCCCGATGGAAACCACATGGCAGCCTGACACCATCCGGCAGCCATGACCACGATGAGGCAATGGAACCCTGACTTCATCGCTGACTCCCCACGAGTTGATTCCCCTCGAGCACTCGAATCATCTCGACCGCCGACAGGCGAGATTGAAACCAGACATCAGTTTATCAATGGTCCCCGCACGATCGCCGCGTTCCGCGATCGCACCAACTCGATCCGGCGACGCTCGCGCATAAAAAAACCCGTTGGGGCTCGGCTGAGCCCCAACGGGTCACTGTTCTTTGGACCTGGCAGTCTTGCCCTCACACCGATTGCTCGATGATCCGGCCGATCTTTTTTGGCGGCAAGCCTCGCTCCCACCGTCCTTGCGGACGAGAGAACGAAGCCGCGATCGCTCCACATTCAGCGTCGATGACCATCCGGCCATGCCCTCGCGGGCAGCGGACCAGAAGGCCTCTCACTGATGGCCTCCGCGGACAACTGGATAAACCAGGTCCGGTTTGGCGGTTTCCTTTAGAAAGGAGGTGATCCAGCCGCAGGTTCCCCTACGGCTACCTTGTTACGACTTAGTCCCAATCGCAGAGTTCATCTTAGGCGCCTGGCTCCTTGCGGTTACCTCAGCGACTTCGGATGCCCCCCACTTTCGTGGCTTGACGGGCGGTGTGTACAAGGCTCAGGAACACATTCACCGCGGTATGCTGACCCGCGATTACTAGCGATTCCAGCTTCATG
>JBPCTA010000156.1:0-3281 GCA_051006595.1 Pirellulales bacterium | reverse complement strand
GCGACTCTGCCGCAGTGGCCGCGCTCCTTGACGAGTGCCGGTGTGCTGGAGCGGGTATGGCCGCCGGGTTGAGGGCCGAGGGGCTGCTGGCTGAGTTGGCCAGCCGCGCCGGCCGCCTGGCCCGGGGCTGGGTGTGGCGAATGGACGCTGGAGGAGTCGCCGGGCTCGTGTGCCTGATTCAGAGTGGCGAGGCAGAGCGGCGACGGTTTTCGATCCCCTGGCTGGTCGTGGCCCCGTCATTGCGCCGTCGCGGGGTGGGATGGCAGCTCGTGCTTCATGCCATCCGGGCTGCCCGCTCCGCGGGAGCGATCGAGGTTCATGCGGAGACCCGCCAGGATTGGCCGGATGCCGTGGCGTTTTGGGAGCGGGTTGCCGACCGTTTCAGGATTGTGGGCAGCGTGGCGGCCTTATCCGATTCGCTGCTTCAGCCACCATCCCGAAGCGAGGAATGCCACACCGCTCGAAAGCAGGTTGATGCCAATGAGCGTGCCCAGATAGACGCCTGACTGGCCCGTCGGGCTCATCAGCAGGATGCCACCGAGCACCGCCGTGACCAGGCCGTCGGCGAGCAGCCAGCCCCAGGGAAAGTCGCGGGGTAGCGAGAAGGCGGCGGTCAGTTTCGCGGCCGCCTCGAAGAGCAGCACGAGTCCGAGGAACGTGGCCATCGCATGAACCCCCTCGACGGGGATTGCGAGCATCGCGGTGCCGGCGACGAGCGACAGGCCGCCACAGAGGAGCGTGAGCCAGAAGCCCCGCCAGGTGAAGGTGCTTGCGGCTGACCCCAGCTGGGTCACGCCGGCGGCAATCAAGGCGCCGCCGACCATGTAATCCATCACGGTGGAGGCAACCCACGGTGCCGCGATTGCGAGCACGCCCAGAATCGCGAGCGCGGCCCCCAGGCCGATTAATCCCGATTTCAGTCGCGAGATGGGGCCGTGGTGTTCGTGAGCGTGGGTGGTCATGGCGACGATTCCAGGGGGTGACAGAAGCCGGGCAACGTGTCTGAAAAGGGAAGAAGCCGAAGGTTCGAAGTGTACCTGCAACCAGGATACCGTCTCAGGCGGCTCCCAGCTGCTCCATCCGCCGCCAGCCGCTCATCTGACCGAGGTGCATCATCATGTGGCCGCCGCAATAGAAGACCTGCACGGAACCGATCGTCGGAAAGCGATCCTTCATCGGTCCCTCGGCTGGATTGGGCTGGTCGAAGGTCGCGTCGGGCGTGCTGCGGAGCGCGCCGATGAGCATGCGATGGCCCTCGAGGAAATAGTTCACGATCACGTCCATTGCGGGATAGAGGTCGCCTTCCTCGTCATCGACGCACGTCGCCCCCTTCGAGAACACCAGCTCGAAGCCGTCTGGCACGCCCGGGGCGGGGTGCCCGATCTGGAGGAGGATCTTGGGCGCGTACAGGCTGAGGTGCCCGTAGATGAAGGCCGGATGATTGGACTCGATGGCCACGCCCCCCGGGCAGGCGAATCGGGCGAATCGTTCCGCCGGCACGTTCTTGAGCAGTTTCTCAGCGTAGCCGATCGAGGTCTGGAGCGAGTCGGCGATCACATTGCCGAGCGAACGGGGCATGCGAAGTCTCCAGGGAAGGGGGTGTCGCCAGAGGCGACGGAAAAACGCAGGCGAACTGTACCATAAGGACTCGATCCTGAACCGGTTCCCGGAGGGACCATGAAGCCTTTGCTTGTTCTGAATGTCGTCGGCCTCACGCCCGGCCTGCTCCGGCATACGCCGAGGCTCGCCGGCATCGGCCGTTCCGGCTTCACCGCATCGCTGGGCACCGTGCTGCCGGCCCTGACCTGCTCCGCGCAGGCGACCCTGCTCACGGGCAGGCTTCCCCGCGAGCACGGGATCGTCGGCAACGGCTGGTACTTCCGCGATCTCGCGGAGGTGTGGTTCTGGCGGCAGTCCAACGCGCTCGTCGGCTGCGAGGAGGAGAAACTCTGGCACGCAGGCCGACGCCGGTTTGGCGATGGGTTCACCGTCGCGCAGCTGTTCTGGTGGTTCAACATGCATGCCGCAGTGGATGTCGCAGCCACCCCGCGGCCGATCTATCCGGCCGACGGCCGCAAGATTCCGAGCCTGTATACCGAGCCGGCCGCGCTCAAGGCCGAACTGCAGGGTCGCCTCGGGCCGTTTCCGCTGTTCCATTTCTGGGGCCCCACCGCCGACATCGTGTCATCGCAGTGGATCGCCGCCGCGACCCGTCGCGTGATGGAGACCCGCCGACCGACCGTGACGCTCTGCTACCTGCCCCATCTCGACTATGACCTGCAGCGGTTTGCGGGCGACTCGCCGGAGGCCGTGCGGGCCTGCGGCGAAATCGACGCCGTGGCGGGGGAACTTGGGGAGTGGGCCGCGAACGCGGACTGGACCGTGGCGGTCGTGAGCGAATACGGCATCGGACGGGTGTCGGCGGGGGTGGACATCAACCGGTTTCTGCGTCGCGCGGGCCTCCTGCGAGTTCAGGAGGTCGATCTCGGCTGGGAGCTGCTTGACTGCGGCGGGAGCGACGCCTTTGCCGTGGCGGATCATCAGGTCGCGCATGTCTACGTGAAGCGGCCGGAACGGGTGGCCGAGGTGCAGGCGGCGCTGCGGTCGCTCGACGGCGTGGCCGAGGTGCTCGACCGCGAGGCGCAGGCCGCCTATGGCATCGACCACCCACGATCAGGCGAGCTCGTGGTCATCGCCGCGGCAGACCGCTGGTTTACCTATTACTACTGGCTGGACGACGCGAAGATGCCCGACTTCGCCCGCACGGTGGACATCCATCGCAAGCCGGGCTACGACCCGGCCGAACTCCTGCTCGATCCCGCGCTTTCATTCCCAAAACTCCAGATTGCCTGGACGCTCGCGAAGAAGGCGCTCGGGTTTCGGTACCTCATGAGGGTCATCGGCACCGATTCGGGGGTCGTTCGCGGGTCGCACGGTCGGCTGCCTGCTTGTGACGAGGAGGGGCCGGTGTTTCTCTGCAGCGACGCATCGCCCAGCCGTGACCGCCTGGCGATGACCGACGTGCGGGATCTGCTGCTCGATCTCGTCGCGATGGGCTGAACGCCTCGGGCGACCGACCTCTTCCCGCGTGGCATCCGCCGCGTCACACCGCGGAGAATCGCTCCCGTGTCAGCGGGCTTCGGATCGCTCAACTCGCGAGGCGGTTGATCGCCTCCGGAAGCGCGGCGCATTCAGCTGCAAACACGCGGGCGGCGAGCGACTCGGGGGTGTCGTCGGGAAGCACGGGCACGGCCTTCTGGAGCAGGATCCGGCCGTGATCG
>JBPCTA010000155.1:0-3425 GCA_051006595.1 Pirellulales bacterium | reverse complement strand
GCCGCCACCGCCCCACCGCGGAATGCCGCCTTGAACGCCTTCCTGGGCGCACTCGTCGCCGACGCCCTGGCGATGCCCGTGCACTGGTACTACGACCAGCAGGCGCTCGACCGCGACTACCCCGGCCTGGCCGGGCGGACTGCGACGGTCGGCTTTCTGGCCCCGCGCAATCCGCACCCCGACAGCATCCTCTGGCGGTCGAGCTACACGCCGGCGAGTCCGCAGGCCGACATCCTCCGCGAGCAGGCGGTTTACTGGGGTCGCCGTGGTGTCCACTACCACCAGTTCCTGGAGGCCGGCGACAACACGCTCAACTCACTTTTGGCGGTGGAACTGTTCCGCATGCTGCGGCAGGACCGCGACTACGACCCGGAGCGCTGGCTCGATCGCTACGTCGCCTTCATGCTCGAGCCGGGCCGGCACCGCGACACCTACGTCGAGGAGTACCATCGCCACTTTTTCACGAACCTCGCGTCGGGCCGCAAGCCGATCAACTGCGGAGTCAAAGACGTGCACATCGGCGGTCTCGTGCCGGTGCCGGCGATCGTCGCCGGCTTGGGGCCTGCGCATCCCGACCTCCGCCGCATCGTCCGCCTCCACGTGTCGCTCACGCACAAGGACGATGGCGTGCTCGCGGCCGCCGACGCGCTGGTGCGGATGCTCGTGCGACTCACGCGCGAGGACCGCCCGGGGCCGACGGATGATCTGCGGACGGTGATCCTCGAGGAGGCGGCCGACTGGATCTCGGCAGCCAAGATCCGTGGCTGGGAGCGGGCCTGCGACGCATCGGCGGGCACCTGCCCGGACCGCGGCGCCGTGGGGGGCATCCTCAGCCCGGCCTGCTACATCCCCGACGCGTTTCCGGCAGCGCTCTATCTCGCCTGGCGGCACGCGGGTGACTTTGCGGCCGGCGCCGTGGCCAACGCCCGCTGCGGCGGCGACAACTGCCATCGCGGCTGTGTCGTGGGGAGCCTGCTCGGCGCGACAGCTCCAGTGCCACAACCGTTGCTGGAAGGCCTTCGCGCCGTTGATAAACTCGTTGACTCCCCTTCCTCCGAGGAGCACGCCGTCCCAGGCGCCCGATGAATTCAGCCAGCCAGGTCCGCGATGCCGATCCCGCCTCCAGTCCGGGTGGCTGCGCCGATCTTTCCATGCCGCTCGCTCCCACCCGCACCGTGCTCCTGACGGCCGATCCGGGGTGTCCCGCCGACCCGGTGGCCGCCAAGCGGGCCGAGTTGCGCCGGTATTTCCACCAGACCAGCGAAATCTACGACCGGCTCTTTGCGCTCATCCGTGACGATGCCTCGTATTACGAGCGGCACGAGCCGCTCCGCCATCCCCTCATCTTCTACTTCGCGCACCCGGCCGTCTTTTACGTCAACAAGCTGACCGCCGGCCGGTTCATCCCCGCCCGGCTCGACCCGGTGCTCGAGGCGATGATGGCCGTCGGCGTCGACGAGATGTCGTGGGACGACCTCAACACAGCGCACTACGACTGGCCGGCAGTGGAAACTGTGCGCCGGTATCGCACGGCGCTGCGGGAACTCATCGACGGCTTCATCCAGACGATGCCGCTCGAACTGCCGATCCGCTGGAACTCGCCGGCCTGGATCATTCTGATGGGGATCGAGCATGAGCGGATCCACCTCGAAACGTCGAGCGTGATCATGCGGCAGATGCCGCTCGATGAACTGCGGCAGCCCGCCGAACTCACGGCCGAGGAGCGGCGGCTCTGGGCGGCCTGTTCGACGTCCGGCCCAGCGCCGGACAACGAGTGGCTGCCGATGCCGGCGCAGATCGTCCGGCTCGGCAAGCAGACCGACGACGAGACCTACGGCTGGGACAATGAATACGGCGTCGAGGAGGTGTCGCTGCCGGCGTTCCGGGCCGGCCGCAGGCTCGTGTCGAACGCCGAGTTCATGGCGTTCGTGGCCGACGGCGGCTACCGCAACGAAGCCTGGTGGACCGACGAGGGCCGCGGCTGGCTGCATTACACGCGGGCCGAGCATCCCAGATTTTGGACGCTGCAGGACGGCGTCTATCGGCAGCGGAACCTGCTGGAGGAGGTGCCACTGCCGCTCGACTGGCCGGTGGAGGTGAACTGCCTCGAGGCCCAGGCCTATTGCCACTGGCTCGCCGAGCGGACTGGTGAAAACGTGCTGCTCCCCACCGAGGCCCACTGGCAGTCCCTCCGTGGTCTCGTGCCGGGCGACCAGCCGAGTTGGGATCCTGCCCCGGGCAATATCAACCTCGCCCAGTTCGCGTCGAGTTGCCCCGTCGACGCCTTCCCGCAGGGAGAGTTCTGCGACATCGTGGGCAACGTCTGGCAGTGGACCCGATCCCCGATCATGCCCTTCAAGGGCTTCGAGATCCATCCGTTGTATGACGACGTTTCAGTGCCCACGTTCGACGGTCGCCACAACCTCATGAAGGGTGGCTCGTGGATCTCGACGGGCAATGAGGCGCTCGCCAGCGCCCGTTACGCCTTCCGGCGGCACTTCTTCCAGCATGCGGGGTTTCGGACGATCGTCGAGCAGCCCGGCAGTGAGGCGACCACAGCCGGCGCCCGGCTCTACGAGACCGACCAGCTCGTCACGCAGTACCTCGACTTCCATTACGCCGACGCCAATGCCGGCGGGGCTCCGGCGCCGCTCGGCGTGCCGAACTTCCCGCGGGCCTGCGTGGAGGCGACGATGCCCCACGTCGCCTTGGACCGTCGCGGCCGCTGCCTCGACATCGGCTGCTCGGTGGGGCGGTCGGCCTTCGAGTTCGCCCGCCATTTCGCCCACGTCGATGCGATCGACTTTTCGGCCCGGTTCATCCAGTCGGGCGTGCGGCTGCAGCGGGGTGACGAGGTGCACTACGAGGTGCCGACCGAGGGCGAACTGACCTCGCCGCGCTCCGTATCGCTCGATCGGCTGGGGCTGGCCGACGTGGGCTCCCGCGTGCTCTTCATGCAGGGTGACGCCTGCAATCTCAAGGCGATCTACTCCGGCTACGACCTCGTCTTCGCCGGCAACCTCGTCGATCGGCTCTACGATCCGGCGCTGTTCCTCCGGGAGATCGCCAGCCGCATCCTGCCGGGCGGCTTGTTTGTGGTCACCTCGCCCTACACCTGGCTGGAGGAATACACCCAGAAGCCGAAATGGCTGGGTGGGCGGCGGGAGCACGGCGAACCGCTGACGTCGTTCGACGGGCTCGGACGGTGCCTCGGCGGCGGCTTCGAGCTGATCCATCGCCAGGATATTCCTTTTGTGATCCGCGAAACGGCCCGCAAACACCAGTACACGGTCGCCGACATGACCGTCTGGCGACGCACCGCCGGCCTGTGAGCAGCCGGCCATGATCTGCTAAATTGGGGGGAGAGTCTGCCTGCCTCCTCCTCCCTCCCCCAACTGCACGCATCATGGCCACCTCTACCGACC
>JBPCTA010000154.1:0-6430 GCA_051006595.1 Pirellulales bacterium | reverse complement strand
CCACGGAATGCGGGAGTGACGGCCGGCGGCATCGTTCAGAAATCGAAGTCGATCCGCATGCAGTAGGCATCGGTCATGCTGTTGCCCTTGGTTGTCCGCGAGTCCTCCAGGAACGCGCGGATGTAGTTGAACTTCCAGCGGGTGTAGGGATTGAGATACCAGTTCAGGCCCACGGTGAAGTCGGTCAGGTTGTTGCCCTTGATGTTCTCGTCGTTGAGCACGATGTTCGAGAACCGGGCGGCCACCTCCCAGGCCCCGAGGCCGTTCTGAATGCCCCGGGATTTCGTCCGCACGCGGAAGAAGTCCTCGAACGGCTCCAGCCGCTGGTGGATGCCGAGTTTGCGATCGTAGGGCCGGTGCTCGCCGGTGAGGAAATAGCTGACCTGGGCCATGTAGCCATTGAAGAAGAGATTCGGCCCGCCCACCTGGTCGACCTGGGCGAAGGCGTATTCCGACTGCAGCGACAGGGGCCCGAGGATCAGGGCAAACTCGGGATCAAAGAGCTGGAAGTTGTCGGCGGCGATGGAGCCGGTGTCGACGAAGATCGGCGCGAAGGGGCCGGGTACGCCGTTGATGTAGTTGCTCGGTGAAGGTGGGCCGACCGGTCCGAATACGTTCGTCGGCTGCTGCTTGCGGATTTCGGGCGTGTTGCGGAAGCGCACCTGATTCTGGTACGCCTCGCGATAGCTGTAGGCGGCGCCGAGGTGCATGTAAAAGCGGCCATCGCTGGGCTCATCCCACCAGGGCAGGAAGGTGCCCCGCATGGTGAGCGCCTGGCCGCTGTCGAAGGAGTCATTGCCCGTGTTGTCGCTGTTGGTGCGGAAGGTGCCGATGGCCCAGGTGGCCCGCTCGTTCTCCGTGTTACCGTAGGTCATCACCCCCATGTTGCGGGCGGGGGCGAATGTGTCGACCAACGACCGCTCCATGAAGGTGTTGTTGCGGTTCTGGGTGACCCGCTCGAGCGAAAAGGGCTCGAAGAAATGGCCGGCCCGAATATTCTGCAGCCACGGCAGCTGCTTCCACTCGACGTAGTTGTCGAGGTAGCTCGGCTGGTTCGCGAGAGCGAAGTCGACGCCGAGCGAATACTCGATGACCTCGAAACTCTTGCCCCGGGCGCCGATCCGAAGCCGGCGAAACTGGGCCCCGTCCTGGAGATCGCCCACGTCGGCGCGGCTCTCGGCATCCTGGCCAAAGTAGACAGTGTCGGCCTGCACCTGGCCGGAGATGACGAGCGACGGCTTCTTGGCATCGTCCGTTTTCTTTTTGTCGGAGGCATCCACGAGCTTGCCGAGGCTCTTCTCGAAGGACGAAAGCCGGTCAGCGATCGAGGGGCCTCGGGCCGGATCGCCGCGGAGCGCTTCGATCTCGCTCTCCAGCCTGCGGATGTCTCCTTGCAGGCTCTCCACCGTCGCCGTTGCCGCGGGCAACGATTCGGCCGGGATCAGCTCCTGGGCCGGGGAGAAACCGGCGGCGAGCAGCCAGGTGGCGAGGGCCAGGAGCCCATGTGCCGCGGTCGCCGCGAAAGGGCCGCGCGATGGTGTTTGAGAACGCAACGTCGCCTCGGTGCCGAGCCCACGATGGAGGGGGCGACCGCCTCGTGTCATTCACGTTGGCACTGCCAGGATTCAGGGTTTTTATCGGCACAATCGATACGGTCGGTGCAAAGCGCGCCGGCGCCACGAGCGCCCGCCGTGGGAAGTCGGGCAGGCGGGCGACGCTGGAGAAGCGGCCCGCATCCTGGTGGCCAGAGGCGAGGCAACGCCGGAAAACTGGGGGAGCTGTCGGGCGAAGGGCTGGCGGCGGCCCGGCCGCGACTCAGTCGGCAAGTTCGCGGGAGAGGAAGGTCCAGCCGAGGGCGTCCATGAAGGCCCGTTGCCGATTGTCGGCGGCGCCGCCGTGGCCCCCTTCGATGTTCTCGTAGTAGAGCACGGGCTTGGCGAACTCCATCATTCGGGCTGTCATCTTCCGCGCGTGACCGGGATGCACCCGATCGTCCCGCGTCGAGGTCGTGATCAGGATCGGCGGGTAGTCGCGATCCCTCGTCACGTTGTGATACGGCGAGAAGCCGCGGATGAAGGCCCACTCCTCAGGCTTGTCGGGGTCGCCGTATTCGCCCATCCAACTCGCCCCGGCGAGAAGGGTGTGAAACCGCCGCATGTCGAGCAGCGGCACCTGGCAGACGACTGCCCCGAAAAGATCTGGACGCATCGTGAGCATGTTTCCCATCAGCAGGCCGCCGTTGCTGCCCCCCATGATGCCGAGGTGCTTCCGCGAGGTGACCTTGCGGGCGACGAGATCTTCAGCCACGGCGATGAAATCCTCGTAGGCTCGATGGCGGTGCTCCTTGAGCGCCGCCTGGTGCCATCGGGGGCCAAACTCCCCGCCCCCGCGGATATTCGCGATCACGGAGACGTGCTTCTGCTCGAGCCAGGCCACTCCCGTCACGGGGTTGTAGCCCGGCACCAGCGGGATCTCGAAGCCGCCGTAGCCATAGAGGAGTGTCGGTGAAGTGCCATCCATCGGCAGGTCGGCCGGGCCGATCTGGAAGTAGGGAATCCGCGTGCCGTCCTGCGACACCGCGTCGTGCTGCTCCACTTTCAGTCCCGCCACGTTGAAGAAGGCGGGCGTGTGTTTGAGTTTCTCCGGAGCCGCCGCGGGTGTGGCGGCCGAGCCGAGGGCGAGCGTCGAGGGCTCGAGCGGGCTCGACGTCACCAGCCAGTAGTCGTCCGACTCCATCTCGTCTACCGGCGAGACAGACGCCGTACCGAACTCGGGCACGCCGGTCAGCGGCTCGCTTCGCCAGGCACCGGCCGCGCACGTGACCGCAGTCACGCGGCTGCGGACGTTGTCGAGCGTGGTCAGGAGGATCCGGCTTCGGGTGCCGGCCCAGCCGGCGAGCGACGAGCGATCAGTCGGCTCGAAGAGCATGTGGAGCTGCCGCTCGCCCTTCACGAAGGCCTCGAAGTCGGCGGCGAGCAGGGCCCCCGCGGGATAGGTCGTCTCGCCCACGGTCCACGGCGACCGCAGCTCGATCAGGAGCCACTCGCGGTGCGCCGAGGCATTGGCGTCGTCGGGCTTGGCGATCTTGATGAGCTGCCCCTCCCGCCGCAGAAAGAGCTCGTTGGTCCAGAAGGTGATCTGCCTGGAAATGAAATCCCGCTCGAAGCCGGGCGTGAGATCGCGATAACCGCCGACCGCCATGTCGTCGGGCTGGCCCTCGAAAACCATGGTGGCCGCGGCGAGCGGCGTGCCCCGCGTCCACTCACGGATGGTCCGGGGATAGCCGGACGCGGTCAGCGAACCAGGTCCGAAGTCGGTGGCCACGAACAGGCTCTGCCCGTCGCGCCAGGCGATGCGGCTCTTGGCCTCCGGCACCGCGAAGCCATCCTCGACAAACGCCTTCCGTTCGAGATCAAACTCGCGGACCACATCGGCATCGGCCCCGCCGCGGGAGAGCGACACCAGGCAGAGCCGGTCCTCGGGCTCGAGCACCATCGCACCGTGCCACACCCAGTTTTCACCCTCAGCCTTGGCGAGGGCATCCACGTCGATCACCGTCTCCCAGGCCGGCTCGGCCTTGCGATACTCGTCGAGCGTGGTCCGTCGCCACAGGCCCTTCGGATTTGCCGCGTCGCGCCAGAAGTTGTAGTAGCGATCGCCGATCTTCGTGACGGATGGAATCCGCTCCTTCGAGTCGAGGATCGAGAGAATCCGCCGCTCGAGCTCGGGGAAGCCGGTGCCGCTCGTCAGCGCCCGCATGCTGTCGGCGTTGCGTTCGCGGACCCAGGCCAGTGGCTTCTCGCCCGTCACGTCCTCCAGCCAGAGGTATGGGTCAGCGGGCGTGGTGTCGGGGGTGGCGGCGGTAATGGTGGAGGTCATGAACCATGCGATGCAGAGGGAATGAGTGAACTTCATGTGCGAATCTGGCCCGTGCCGGTGACGATGTACTTGTAGGTGGTGAGCTCGCGGGTGCCACAGGGGCCGCGGGCGTGGAGCTTGTCGGTCGAGATGCCGATCTCGGCCCCGAGCCCGAGCTCGCCGCCGTCGTTGAACCGCGTGCTGGCGTTGACCATCACGCAGGCGGTGTCGACCCGCGAGGCGAATCGTTGGGCGGCGGCGGAATCGGCCGTGACGATCGCATCGGTGTGCCGTGAGCCATAGCGATTGACATGGTCGATGGCGGCATCGAGCGAGTCGACGACGGCGACGGAGATCTTCGGCCCGAGAAACTCGGTGGCCCAATCGGCTTCAGTTGCGACGCCGGCCATGGGCACCAGGTTTCGCGTGGCCTCGTCACCCACGACCTCCACGCCGTGCGTGGCGAGCGCCGCCGCGATCACCGGCAGAAACGTTGTCGCCACGTCACGATGCACGAGCAGCGACTCGGCCGCGTTGCAGACGCCCATCCGCTGACACTTGGCGTTGACCGTGATCGTCGCGGCCATGGCGAGATCGGCCGCCTTGTCGATATAGACGTGGCAGTTGCCGGTGAAGTGCTTGAGCACGGGCATCCGCGCCTCGGAACAGACACGGCGGATCAGGGCCTCGCCGCCCCGCGGAATCGCAAGATCGATGAGATCGTCCATGGCGAGAAACTCGCCCACGGCCTGCCGGTCGGCCACATCGACGAGCTGCACGGCATCGACCGGCAGCCCGGTCTCGGCGATCGCGGCGCGGACGCTCTCCACGATCCGCCGACTGGAATGGGCCGCCTCCTTGCCGCCGCGGAGAATGATGGCGTTGCCCGCGGCCAGGGCGACGGCCGCCGCATCGGCGGTGACGTTGGGCCGGCTTTCGTAGACGAAAAACACGACGCCGAGGGGCACGCGGACCTTGCGGACGACGAGGCCGCTCGGCCGCCTCTCCTCGCCGATGATCTCGCCGACGGGATCGGCTTGGGAGGCCACGGCCTCGACGCCGGCTGCGATTCCCTCGAGCCGCGAAGGATCGAGCAGCAGCCGGTCGATCTGTGCAGAACTGAGGCCGAACGATGGGGCCGCGGCCACGTCGCGGGCGTTGGCCGCGAGAATCTCGGCTGCATCCCGGCGGATGTGCGCGGCCGCGGCCCGCAGGCAGGCGGCCTTCGTCGCGCCGGCAGCGTCGGCCAGGTCGATGGCGGCCCGCCGCGCCCGGATGGCCATCGCGCGGCAATGGTCGTGAAGGGAGCCTGTGGTGGCTGAGGCGGTGGTGGCAGCTGAGGCGGTGGCCATGGTGAGCAGTGGCGGGGTGGCGGGTTCGAAGAACCGTATCTTACCGACCGTCGCCCCCGACGTGGGTCGCGGTAAAGAGTTCGAGGGCTGAGCGGACGAGGCCCACGGCGTGGACGCGGACGATCTGGATCCCCTGCGCAGCCAGCCCGCAGGCGGCGCCGGCCGTGGCGGCGTCGCGGTCGGCTTCGGTCGCGGGCCTCCCCAGCGATCGCTCGAGCGACTTCGCGAGAAAACCCTTGCGGGAATGGCCCACGAGGATCGGCGTGCCAAGATCGAGAAACCGGCCCGCGTGCTGCATGAGCACCAGGTTGTGCTCGTGGGTCTTGCCGAACCCGATCCCGGGATCGAGGCAGACCCGGTCCACGGGAATGCCCTCCGCCAGGATCGCATCCCGGCGGGCCGCCAGATAGGCATGGATCTCGGCGACAACGTCGCCATACCGCGGATCGACCTGCATCGTCTGCGGCGTGCCCTGCATGTGCATGGCACAGACACCCGCGCCGCTCGCCCGGGCGACGGCCATCATCCGCGGATCCCCTTCGAGGCCGGTGACGTCGTTGATGATCTCGGCCCCGAGATCCACCGCCCGCTCGGCCACGGCCGCCTTCGACGTATCGATCGACACGGGCACACCGCTCTCGGCGGCGAGTCGCCGCACGACGTCGGTCACGCGGCGAAGCTCCTCGTCCTCCGCGATGGCCGCGGCATACGGCCGCGTGCTTTCGCCGCCGACGTCGAGCAGATCGGCGCCTTCCGCCGCGAGCGCGAGCCCGTGAGCCACCGCCGCCTCGACGCCCGAGTATCGCCCACCGTCCGAAAACGAATCGGGCGTGACGTTGACGATTCCCATCACCAGCGGCCGCCGCACTCGTCCGCCGGGAAAAGGCAGCTCGAGGCTGCGTGTCCGGAGTCGCCAATACATGGGAAAGCCGCTCCCGCTCATGCCACCCAACCTACCACGCCAGGCCGCGGGGCTCCGGTGAAAGCCGACCGGCCGTGAGGCCGCGGGCAGACCTGCTGCGCGGCTCGGGACTACCCATGCCCCGTCGCCGGACATTCGCTGCGCCCATCCTGGGCTTCACTCACTCGGATGCCGCCATCGCTCCGCCATCCTGGCTGCGCTTGGCGTCATACGCCTGCTCCGGGGCACGGGCAGCCCCTCGCTGAGTTCATGCCCGTGAAAGCCGACCGGCCGTAAGGCCGCGGGTTCCGGTACAAGC
>JBPCTA010000153.1:0-3531 GCA_051006595.1 Pirellulales bacterium | reverse complement strand
CTCGTGCACCGCAAGGTGATCGTGCCGCTCAAGGCCGCCGCCACCGTCGGCGGCACGATCGAGTTCGTGGCCTGCGGGCAGGTGCAGGGAAAGCTGCCGGCCGACCGGCCTTGGAAGCTGCTCCCCCTGCGGGCTGTGGTGACATCGGCCGTCGATGAGGGAGCCGGCCCATGACCGCACCATCCCGCGACACCTCCCCCGACGTACAGCCGCTCCTCGAGGCCCGCGACATCTGGAAGGCGTTTCCGGGCGTGCAGGCCCTCGCCGCCGCGGGCATAACCGTCCGCCCCGGGAGGCTAATGGCGCTGCTGGGCGAGAACGGCGCCGGCAAATCGACGCTGATGAACATCCTGGCCGGCGTCTTCCCGCCGGACAGCGGCACGCTCGTCCTCGACGGCCAGCCCGTGTCGTTTCGCAGCCCGCGGGAGGCGCAGGACGCGGGCGTGTCGATCATCTTTCAGGAGTTGAATCTCGTCGCCGGCCTCTCCGTCGCCGAAAATATCTTTCTCGGTCGACAGCCGCTCACCCCCTGGGGCCTCGTCGACCATGCCCGCATGCGGCGCGATGCGGCGGCGATCCTCGCGATCCTCGACATCGACATCGAACCATCGCTGCCGGTCGAGCGGCTCAAGGTCGGGGCCCGCCAGATGGTGGAAATCGCCAAGGCCCTGTCCTTCGACTCCCGCGTGCTGATCCTCGACGAGCCGACATCGGCCCTGACGCAGCACGAAGTGGAGACGCTGTTTCGGGTGATCGAGAAGCTCAAGTCGCAGGGCGTGGGAATGGTCTACATCACCCACCGGCTCGATGAACTGGCCCATATCGCCGACGACGTCACGATCTTCCGCGATGGCCGCCTGGTTCACGAGGCACCGTTCAGCGCCGCCGACCGCGGCGACTACGTGCGGCGGATGGTCGGCCGCGACCTCGCCGACGGTCATTGCCGAGCCGGCGATCCTCCAGGGGGCCTCCTGCTGGAAGTCGAAGGGCTCTCGGTCGCACGGCCCGGGGCGGCCGCACCGCTCGTAGCCGATGTCTCGCTGGCGGTCCGCGCTGGCGAGGTGGTGGGGCTCTTCGGTCTCATGGGCGCTGGTCGAACGGAGCTGCTCGAGGCACTGGCCGGGCTCCATCCGGGACGGACGACCGGCACGCTGCGGGTCGGCGGTGCGGTCGCGGCGATTCGTTCGCCCCGGGAGGCGCTCGCCGCCGGCATCGTGCTCGCCCCCGAAGACCGGAAGGCCGATGGTCTGGTGCTCGCCGCAAGCGTCGCGGAGAACGTGTCGCTCGCCTCGCTCGACACCCTCACCCGGTTCGGGTTTGTGAGCCGCCGACGCGAGGATGCCCGGGGCCGCGACGCGGTGGCCCGCCTGGGCATCAAAACCCCCTCGACCGCGCAGGCCGTCGGCACGCTTAGCGGCGGCAACCAGCAGAAGGTCGTCCTTGCCAAGGGGCTCGCCTGCGGGCCCCGGGTGCTCCTGCTCGACGAGCCCACGCGAGGCATCGATGTGGGCGCCAAGCGGGAGATCTATGCCTTGATCGACGACCTCTCGCGACAGGGGCTGGCGGTGCTCGTCGCCTCATCGGAACTGCCGGAGGTGCTCGCAATCAGCGACCGGATTCTCGTGCTCGCGGAGGGCCGTGTGACCGCGGAGTTCACCCGCGCGGAAGCCACCGAGCAGGCGGTTCTGCATGCGGCCATCCCACGAGAACGGCGAACGGGAGCGGTCGCATGACGCGTTTCGCTCCACAGCCTGACACCACGCCCGCCACCTCCGGGGCCGTAGCGATTCTCCACCGCATCCTGCCGCTGCTGATCCGGTTTCGCTCGGTGCTAGCGCTGCTCGTGCTCGTCGTCTACCTGAGCCTGGCCACCGATTCCTTCTGGTCGGAGCAGAATCTTCAGAACGTGCTCCGGCAGATCTCGGTCAACCTCTGCCTCGCCGTGGGCATGACGCTGGTCGTGCTCACCGGCGGAATCGATCTCTCGGTGGGATCGACGCTCGCCCTGGCTGCCGCGGTGACCGCCGGCCTCGCGAAGGGGGGCTTCCGGCTGGACCGCTGGAACACGCTCGTCGAGTTTACGCCCGCCGGCGCGATCGTGGCCGGCGTGCTGACGGGCCTGCTCGTGGGGTTCTGCAACGGAGTCGCCGTCACCGTCTTCCGACTGCCACCGTTCGTGGCTACGCTCGGCATGCTGAGCATCGCCCGCGGCCTGACAATGCTCTGGACCGCCGGCAATCCGATCCATGACCTCGGGCCCGTCTTTGCGTTCCTCGGCAATGGCCGCCTCGACGCGATCCCGCTCCTTGGCTGGGTGCCGATGCCGATCGTCGTCGCGGGGCTGTTCGCGGCGGTGGTCGCGGTCGTCGCCGATCGAACCCGACTTGGCCGCGGGCTCTATGCCGTCGGTGGCAACGAGCGGGCCGCCGCCCTGAGCGGCCTGCCGGTGGCAGGCATCAAGCGGGCCGCCTACCTCTGGTGCGGTGGGCTCGCCGGCGTGGCGGGCGTGCTGCTCGCCTCGCGGCTCAACGCGGCCACCCCGGACGCCGGCATCGGCTACGAACTCGACGCCATCGCCGCGGTGGTGATCGGTGGAGCGTCGCTCAGCGGGGGTCGCGGAACGGTCGCCGGCACGGTGCTGGGATGCCTGCTCATCGGCGTCTTGAACATCGGCCTCGTGCTGCTCGATGTGTCGCCCTACTGGCAGCAGGTGATCAAGGGACTGGTGATCCTGGCGGCGGTCGCCCTGGATCGGGCGACGGCTGGACGGCGGTGAGCCGCACGAGTGATGAACCACAGGAATCCATCCATGACGACCCCTGAGACACCGCGCCGACTCGGACTGATCCACACGTCGGCGACGCTGGTGCCGATGTTCGAGCAACTCTGCCGCGAGCGGCTGCCCAACGTGGCAGTCTTCAACCTCGTGGACGACAGCCTCATCAAGGATGTGATCGCCCACGGACGGCTGCGACCGGCCACGGCACGGCGGGTGGTGCAGCATGTGGCCGCGGCGGAGGCGGCGGGCGCCGACACGATCATGGTCACCTGCTCGTCGATCGGCCGCGCCGTCGAGACCGCGGCGCTGCTCGTCGACGTGCCGGTGCTCAGGGTCGACCGACCGATGGCCGAACGGGCCGTGGCGACCGCCACCCGCATCGGCGTGATCGCCACGCTGCCGACCACGCTCGACCCCACGGCCGACCTGATCGAGCGCTGCGCGGTGGAGGCGGGCCGCCGCGTGACGATCACCGCGCGGCTCTGCGACGGCGCCTTCGCGGCGCTGATGTCGGGCGATGCGGCCGGCCACGACGAACGCGTGACACGGGCTCTCGAGGAGCTCGCCACGCAGGTCGACGTGATCGCCCTGGCGCAGGCATCGATGGCGCGGGTCGTGGCCGCACTTTCCCCTGATTCAGCGCGGCCGCCGATCCTGGCCAGCCCGCCGCTGGCCATGGACTGGCTGGCAACGCGACTGGCACCGGGCGGCGGCCATGCCGGGGAGGCCGCATGTCAGACCTCCTAAAGATG
>JBPCTA010000152.1:0-3644 GCA_051006595.1 Pirellulales bacterium | reverse complement strand
GTGCCGGTCATCGGAACGAACAGGGTCGGTTCGATCGTCTCGCGGACGAACGCGTCGCCATGGCGAACGATCCGCACAAGTCGCTGCTCGAACCGTTCCCCCACCGGGATCACCATCCGGCCGCCATCGGCGAGCTGGTCGAGGAGCGGCTGCGGCACATCCTCCGGGGAACAGGTCACGATGATCCCGTCGAAGGGAGCCTCCTCCGGCCAGCCGCGAAAGCCGTCGCCCGCGATCGGCACCACGTTGGCATAGCCCAGCCGCTTGAGCGTGCGGGCAGCCTTTTCGGCCAGCGGCTTCTCGATCTCGATCGAGTAGACCGTCTTCACGAGCGGAGACAGCACCGCAGCCTGGTAGCCGCTGCCGGTGCCGATCTCCAGCACGCGGTCGCCGGGTTGCGGCTGGAGGTGCTCGGTCATCACGGCGACCACAAGAGGCCCAGAGATGGTCTGGGCCTCGCCGATCGGCAGGGCCATGTCGAGGTAGGCCTTCGCCCGCTGCGAGGCGGGCACGAACTCATGCCGCGGTGTGGTCCGCAGGCTTTCGAGCACGCGCGGATCGATCACGCCGGCCGTGGCGATGTCGTCGCGAACCATCCGCTCGCGGGCCGCCGTGAACGGATCGGCCGCCCCGCCGGCTCCCGGCAGACCGCCGATCACGACGCTCACGAACACCGCGGTGACTGCCCGCATGGACTGCCCCCCGGGCCGTCGGAATCCGCCCCGCCTCACGGCTTCTTGGACGGACGGCTCCCGACGAGTTCGATCTCGAACACGAGCACCTCGTTCGGCTCAATCATGGGGGGCGATCCCTCTTCGCCGTAGGCCAGCGCCGGCGGCAGATGGATTCGCCACTTCGAACCCGCCTTCATCAGCGGCACCGCCTCCTGCCATCCGGGCACGACGCCGCGGAGCGGAAACTCGGCTGGCGGGCCGCCGGGTTCGGTGCCGTCGAACGCGGAGCCGTCGATATGGGTGCCGGCGTAGCGGGCGGAGACCACGTCGTCGATCGTCGGCTGCGAGCCGGTGCCCTCGGTGAGCACCTCGTAGAGCAGCCCGCTCGGCAGGGCCCTGACGGTTGGCTCGGCGGCCTTCTTCTTCAGGTAGTCGGCGCCTTTCGCAAGATTCGCCTTCGCCGCTGCCTGCATCTTGTCTGCCATCTCCCGCTGCTTCTGCCGCATCACCGCCTCGAGGCTGAGGAGCGCGGCTCGAAACCTCGGTTCGTCGAACCGCGGCGGCTTGCCCGACACGGCATCGGCGAGTCCGGCTGCGAGCCCGGCCGCCGCCACGGGCGAGCCGATCTGCTGCTGCTCGGCGAGGATCTGCTGGCCGATCCGGAAGCCCATCGCATAGCCCATGTCGTCGGGCGATGCGGCCGCAGGCACGGCCAGCGGCTCCGCCACGCCCTGGCCGTGGCCGACGGCGGCCGCCCCCAAGAGGATCACCACCGCTCCGGCCCACGATCGAATCCGCATGACGACGTCGCTCCCAGGTTTGACACGACCGGACACGCTGGACCAATCTCCGCGCGGTCGCGTCGGTCCAACTGGCGGAAGATACCAGAAACCTCGGTTGGAATGCCGGTCAGGCGTCGTCGGCCGGCCGCGCCAGGGCCCCGCGTGTGAGCTCGAGAAAGGCGGTCTCGAGGTTGACCTCCTGGTCGCGGAGCGACACCAGGCCATGCCCCTCCGCCACGAGCCGGGCCGCCAGTGCGGAGCCGTCCGGGATGCCGTCGGCCAGCGCCACGACCAGCTCGCCGTCCCGGATGGCGACCGCCGCCGCCTCGGGGCACCGCTCGAGCACCTTCGCCGCAGCCCCGGGCGGCCCCAACACCCGGATCCGCACCGTGGGCCGGCCGCGCACCTGCGCCAGCAGGTCCTGCACGTCGCCGCAGGCGAGGAGCCGTCCGTATTCAATGATCCCCACGCGGTTGCAGATGTCGGCGAGTTCCGGAAGGATGTGGCTCGACACGAGGATCGTCTTGCCCATCCCCTGGAGCCGCTTCAGCAGGTTGCGCATCTCGATCCGCGCGCGGGGATCGAGACCACTGGCGGGCTCGTCGAGCAGCAGCACCTGCGGATCGTGGAGGAGCACCCGCGCGAGGCCCAGCCGCTGCGTCATGCCCCGCGACAGGCTCGTCACCAGTTCGTCGCGCTTGGCGACGAGGTCGACGAGTTCCAGCGACCGCTCGGCCACCCGGCGCCGCTGCGGGCCGTCGATCCGGTAGGCGGCCGCGAAGAACTCGAGGTATTCGATCACCCGCATGTCGTCGTAGACGCCGAAGATGTCGGGCATGTAGCCGATGGCCCGGCGGATCTCGCGCGGGTGCGTGTAGATCGAGTGGCCGCAGACATACGCCTCGCCCCAGGTCGGCGAAAGCAGCGTCGAGAGGATGCGGATGGTGGTCGTCTTGCCCGCACCGTTGGGGCCGATGAAACCGAAGAGGTCGCCCTGCTCCAGCTTCAGGGTGAGCGATTCCAACGCGAAGAAATCGCCGTACTTCTTGGTGAGGTCGATCGTCTCGATCATGGGGCGGCCTCCGCGGCGAGGGGAATCACGATCCGGCAGAGCGTGGGGGCGGCGGCGGCCGGGGCGATCGGTCGTGCAGCACCGCCCACGTGCCAGCGGGTGGCAGGGGCGGTGCCGGCAACCGTGCCCACGAGCACCGCGCGATCGACCGTGAGCAGCGGCGAGAGGTCGAGGCGAGCGAACCGGCCCGCATCGAGCCCGGTGTAGGCGGTGCCCCCGGCAGCACCGTGAAACGCCGCCACCTCGAGGATTCGTGCGACGTCGCCGCTCCGCGGATCCCAGGCTGCCGCCGACTCCCGTTCCTTCGCGGCAGCGCGGCGGGTCAGGGCGCTGGCGAGCGACCGCGGTCCGCGGCCCGCCGCCGTGTCGTAGCGATCGCCGGGACCGAGGCGACCCACGTCGTAGAGCCAGCCGGCGTGAAGGAGACGGCAGTTATCCAGGACAAACGGCAGCTGGTGCGACACCGCGCCGGCGAGCGTCCCCTGCGGCGTTCGCGTTAGCGAGGCCGTGACAATCGAACCGGCGGCAGCGGCGGTCCAGTCGGCCTCGAAGAGCCGGCTGGCCGAGGCCGCGACGGGCACGCCAGCGAGCGCGGCCAGCGAGGCGTTGTAGCCATAAGAGGCCGCAGCCAGAGACGGATGCGGCACGGCTGCATCGAGGCCGCCGAAGCCGCTGCCCGCCACACCCCACCAGGTCACTGCCGCCGCGGTCTGCGCGGTGTCCAGGGCTGGCGACGGCTCGATCGCGACGTCGAGCCGGTCGTTGGCCGGCGAGCGCACGGCGAGCCACGACGTTCCCCGGACCAGGGCATCGGCGACGTCGACGTCGATCAGATCGGCCGTCCTGCCGACCGTCTCGCCACCGCCACCCCAGCGACTTTTCACGCCCAGCGCCGCCGCCGAGAACCCGGCGGCCAGGAGCGGCAGGGTGAGCCACGCGACCCATGGCCGTCCCTGCTTCGAGACGAACCACCAGTCGAGCGGATACAGGCAGAGGACATAGAGGAGTCCGATTCCGGCGATCACCTCGAAGGGGACGGGGATCACGGTCTCGCTGGCGGCCGACGACGGCGACGCTCCGGCCGGCGGCGGAAAGCGGTCGAGGGCCGCGTGCAGC
>JBPCTA010000151.1:0-8590 GCA_051006595.1 Pirellulales bacterium | reverse complement strand
CGGTCGAGAGACACCGCTCGGCCGGTGGAGCGATCGATGAAAGCCTCCGCGACGGTGGTGACGCTGCCGTCCGGGAGGTCCCCGCGAGCGCCATCCTGGACATGCTTCTCATCTATGAAGCTGATGGGAGCTGATGGGATGCGAATGACCTTCGGCCGGCATGTCGGGCGATTTCGGCACGCGCTCGGCGGTGTCGCCCGTTCACCCGTGTTCCAGTTTCTCGCGGCGACACTCGCCGCGACAGTGATCTTCTTCGCGCGGGCGCCTGTGGCGTTTATGTCACCGCTCCTCTTCGCCGAGGATCGGGCGTGGACATCGCAGATCGTCACACGGGGCTTCTGGGAGACGGCATTTCATGCCCGCGAAGACTACTGCATCCTCGGCAACGTGATCGTCGTCTGGCTGGGGATGCAGGCTTGCGAATGGCTCTGCGGCGGCGACGTCTTTCAACTGCCGCGGTGCCTGGCCGTGACGTCGTATCTCTTCATGGGCGCGGCCGTTTCGCTGCCCATCCTGCTCCTCCGACGGCAACTCCAGCCCACCTTTTTGTGCGCGGCATGGCTGCTCGCCTGTTTCCTTCCGCTCGGCATCCATTCCGCATCCTGGTCCGGCTTCGAGATCCTGGGCCGTGCGATCAACCTCGGCTATGCGTTCCTCTTCATCGCGTTCGTGCTGATCTGGCACCGGGCCGCCAACGTGAAAACCGCATGGCAGGCGGTGCCGGTGGATCTCGGGCTGCTGGTCTGCACCGCCACTAACCCATTGTGCATCGCGATGCTGCCGGCCACCGCTTGGCCCTTTCTCCGCCGGCTCATCGGCCCGCCGGCAGCCCGCATCGCGGTTCTACGGGATACCGCGTTCCTGTGCCTCGGCCTGCTCGCGGTGGGCTGTCTCCTCGTCAACGGAGTTCCGGAGCCACGGGGGCCGGCGCCTGAAACAGCGGTGCCGAGCGTCAGCTTTGACGTGGCCATCGAAATGGGCGTGGCTCGGAGCCTGCTTTATCCGCTGGTCTGGCCGATTTATCACCGTCTCGGAACCCGGAGCACGCTCGCGGTCGCTGCCGCGGCGATCTGGTGCCTCTGGCGTTTTGGCCAGCCCCGTCATCGCCTCGTCTACATCGGTGGCCTGGCGACTATCGGCCTGGTGTCGATCGTCTTGGTGACGTGCCGAACGGAACTGGGGGCCCTTCTCGAGGGCTATCGCAGCACTTTTCCAGACCGCTATTACTACGCGCAGAATCTGATCGCGATGCTCATGGCCGTGGTGTTCGCCACCGACGTTGCGGAACGGCTTCGAGACCGGCCGCGACTGGCCTGGCTGCCAGCGGCGGCCCTCATCGGACTCGCGCTGGCCGCTGCGGTGCGGGAGCCGGTCTGGAGGGTGGCCAAGTCACAGTTTCTGCTGGCGGGAGATGACCGTTTCGAATCGGGTGCCAGAAGCGCCGTCCACGGTCGACTGTTCGTCGATGCCGGACTCAATCCCGATCCTGACGGGAGGTTTGTTCAGGTGACCGTCCAACGCGGATGTGAAAAGCCGCTCCTTCTGCCCCGGGAGGCAGTCGTGCGATCACTCGCCCTGCGTCATCCTCATCGCGAAGCGGCCTCCCGCACCGCATCGACCCCCATCCACGTCCGTTGACCGAGGCCCCGTCCGTCGATCCTGACCACGCCCGCCGAATGATGCGTCGAACATCCCACCCCTCCGCCGCCTTGCCAGCCACCGTCGTCATCGGCGGCGGATTCTATGGCTGCATGCTCGCCGCCCATCTCGCCGAGTCTGGTGACCGCGTGATCCTCTGCGAGAAGCACGATTCGATCATGGGACGGGCATCGCTTGCCAATCAGGCGCGGGTCCACAATGGCTACCACTATCCGCGGAGCCTCCTGACCGGCCTGCGGTCGCGGGTGAACTTCCCGCGGTTCGTGCGGGAGTTTCGCGACTGCATCGACTCGTCTTTTGACAAGGTGTATGCGATCGCGGCGCGGCATTCCCATGTCACGGCGCGTCATTTCGTCAACTTCTGCACCCGGATTGGCGCCCCACTGCGGACCGCGGCACCGCGGATTCGCGACCTTTTCGATCCGCATCACATCGAGGCGGTGTTCGAGGTCGAGGAATATGCGTTCGATGCCGTGCGACTCAAGGATGCCATGAGCCAGCGGCTCGCGGCCGCCGGCGTTGACGTCCGTCTTGGCCTCGAGGACCAGCGAGTCGCCCGTGATCGACGTGGCGGCCTGGCCGTCGAGGGGGCTGGGCCCGACGGCGTGGAATCCTGGCAGGCGAATCAGGTCTTCAACTGCACCTACTCGCAGCTCAACACGCTGCTCATCCGGTCGGGTATCGGCCCGATCCCGCTCAAACACGAAGTCACGGAGCTGGCGCTCGTGGCGATGCCGGACGAACTGGCGAGCATCGGTGTCACCGTGATGTGCGGGCCGTTCTTTTCCTGCATGCCTTTTCCGTCGCGGGGGCTGCATTCCTTGAGCCATGTCCGCTACACGCCCCACACGAGCTGGCAGGACAACGGCTCCGCGTCGCCCGACGCGCATCGGCTCCTGGCGGGATCATCGTGGCGGTCGCGGTTTCCCCTGATGGTCCGCGATGCGGCCCGCTACCTGCCAGCGATCGCGGGCTGTCGGCACATCGACTCGCTCTGGGAGGTGAAGACAGTGCTGCCGGCGAGCGAACGGGATGACGGCCGACCGATCCTTCTGGAGCACGATGTCGGCCTGCCCGGCCTGACCTGCGTGCTGGCCGCCAAGATCGACAACGTCTTCGACATGCTCGACGCCGTCTCCGCGGCGAAGAATCAGACCCTCGGGAGAGCCGGATGATGCGACGCTCCACTAGTTTCGTTTCGATCGTGGCCCTCGTGGCCAATGACGACGCCCGACTGCCCGGCTTCGCGGCGGAGGTGCTCGAGGTGCTGGCCAAGACGACGGCGGATTACGAGTTGATCCTCGTCGACGACGGCGGCGGGGCGGCCACGGTCGCCGCCTGCGACCGGGTGCTGGCGGAGCACGAGTGCGTGCGGCTCATCCGGCTGTCGCGGCGGTTCGGCGTGGACGTCGCCGCGACGGCGGGCCTCGACACCGCGATCGGCGACCTCACGATCGTGATGAACGTCGCCACCGATCCCCCAAGCCGAATCCCCGATTTCGTGGAGCTGGGCGACAGTGGTGTCGACGTGGTGGTCGGCACGACCGGCCGGAGCGGCCGGTCATGGCCGAGGCGGATGGCATGGCGGCTCTTCCACCACATATTCCGTCGCATGACCGGCTTTCGGCTCGTGCACGGCGCCTCCACGATGCGGCTCTTCAATCGTCGGGCACTCAACGCGCTGATCCGCATCCGCCAGAAAACAGTGCACCTGCGGCTGCTCGGCTGCTCGGTCGGGTTTCGCACGGTGCCCCTCGAGTATCAGCCGACGGCAGCCCGTCACGTGACGCCCCTGGCGGCGACGGTCCGCGAGGCCGTGTCGATGCTCGTCACGCATTCGCCGGCGCCACTGCGGCTGGTGACATACCTGGGCGGGGTCGCGAGTCTGCTCAACGTGCTCTGCGTGGCCTGGGTCGTGGCCGCCAATATCTGGAAGGACAAGGTGGTCGAGGGCTGGACCACGCTCTCACTGCAGATCGCGATCATGTTCTTCTTTCTATTCACCACGATGATCGTGGTCGCCGAATACCTGGCCCATGCGTTCGAGGAGGTGAAGGATTGCCCGCTCTATCACGTGGCGGAGGATCGCTGCAGTTCGACTGCCGTCTCCGATGCCCGGAAACGCAACATCCGCATCAGCACGATCGAGCCCCAGGAGGACGCGCATGACGCCGCCCCTTTCCGTCGCTCCGCCTGACCACGCCGTGTGGGCGGTGCCAGACTCAACCGTGACGACGCTCTCGGCGCGTCGCAGTCGGTATGCGGTCTGCCTGTTCGTGATCAACGAGGCGGAGCGGCTCCATCGACAGCTTGCCAAGATGCAGGCGGTCGATCATGGGCTCGATGTCGTGATCGCCGATGGCGGCAGCACCGATGGCTCGACGGATCCCGATCGGCTCGCCGCCGCGGGCGTGCGGGCGTTGCTCGTGAAGCAGGGCCCCGGCCGCCTCAGTGCGCAGATGCGGATGGGCCTGGCCTGGTGCCTGGCAGAGGGCTACGAGGGCGTCGTGGTCATGGACGGCAACGACAAGGACGACCCCGCATCGCTGCCCCGGTTCGCGCGGGCACTCGACGAGGGAATTGACCATGTGCAAGGCTCGCGGTATGTCCCCGGTGGCCGCGCGATCAACACGCCGCTATCGAGGCATCTCGCGGTTTCCATCCTGCATGCCCCGCTGATCAGCCTCGCGGCCGGCCGACGATATACCGACACGACCAACGGATTCCGGGGCTACTCGCGGCGACTGCTCACCGATCCCCGCGTGGCGCCATTCCGGGATGTGTTCACGGGATATGAACTCCACTACTACCTCGCGATCCGGGCCGCTCGGCTCGGCTTCGGCGTGGCGGAGATTCCGGTCACCCGGGCCTATCCCGCCCACGGCCGCGTGCCCACCAAGATTCGCGGCCTGCGGGGCAATGCCATGATCCTCGGGACGCTCGCGCGGGCGTGCCTCGGCGCCTACGATCCGCCGGTGGAGGGTCTGCGGCCGGGCTCCCGGCAGGCCGCCTGACCGAGCCACCATCCATTCCAGGAGTCTCCCGTGGCAGATGCACTCATCGGCGGCACCGGGCTTGTCGGCAGCACGCTCCTGCGCCGCCGCCACTTCGACGCGGTCTATCGCTCCACGAACATCGAGGAGATCGCCGGCCGCCGCTTCGATCGCATCTACTGCGCGGGAGCGCCGGCAGAAAAATGGAAGGCCAACCGAGAGCCCGATGCCGACTGGCGAAATCTCGAACGGCTTCTCGCCGCGGTGACGCAGGCGGAGGCGCGGCTGGTCGTCCTGATCTCGACGGTGGACGTGTTTGGCGAGCCTCACGGTGTCACCGAGGATGACGTCCCCACAGGTGCCACCGCCTACGGCCGCCACCGGCTCGAACTCGAGCGGCTGCTGGCGGCCCGGTTTCCCACGCTCGTGGTCCGGCTGCCGGCCCTCTTCGGTCCCGGGCTTCGCAAGAACGCCGTCTATGATCTCTTGCACGGCAACCAGACCGAAAAGATCGACTCCCGCGGGCGATTCCAGTTCTACGATCTCGAGCGGCTCGACACGGATCTCGATAGCGCGGAGCGGGCCGGGCTACGGCTGCTGCACTGCGCAACGGAGCCCGTCAGCGTCGAGCGAATGGCGCGCGAGGCCTTCGGGATGTCGTTTGTCAATGAACTTTCGTCACCGCCCGCCTCGTATGACCTGCGCACGCTCCATGCGGCGGCCTGTGGCGGATCGGGGCCCTATCTTGCCGACGCCGCCGAGACGCTCGCGGCGATGCGGCGATTCGTTGACCGGGAACGGGAGGTGCGGCGATGCGGCTAGCTGTTTCCAATATTGCCTGGCCACCGGAAGCCGATGCCGCGGCGGCACGGCTCCTGGCCGATCACGGCGTGGCCGGCGTCGAGATCGCTCCGGCACGGGTCTGTGAGCGGCCCTGGGCGGCGCCGCCCGAGCGGGTCGTGGCCTATCGCCGGTTCTGGGAGGAACGGGGGCTGCCGATCGTCGCCATGCAGGCGCTCCTCTTCGGCCGGCCGGAACTGGTGCTGTTTGCAGATGCGGCCGCCCGCCACAGTCTGCGGGACCATCTTCTGGCAATCATCGATCTGGCGTCAGGCCTCGGCGCGGAGCGGCTTGTCTTCGGCTCGCCGAAGAACCGGCTGCGGGCTGGTCTCGGCCGGATGCAGGCGGAGGCGATCGCGATCCCATTCTTCCGCGACCTCGGCCGCCGCGCGGCGGACCGCGGCGTCTGGCTGTGCATTGAGCCGAATCCGGTCGAGTACGGCTGCGATTTTCTCGTGGACTCACGGGAGACGATCCGGTTTGTGGAACGGGTGGGCGAGGCGGGGCTCGGCGTGCATCTCGATGCCGGCGGGATGCGGCTGGCCGGCGAGTCTCCGGTAGACGTTGTCGGTCGGGCCGGCCACCGCTGGCGGCACTTTCATGCCAGTGAGCCGCATCTCGCGGCCGTGGGCGAGGGCGGCGTCGATCACGTCGCGATGGCGGCGGCGCTGCGAGAGGTTGGCTACGACGGCTTTGTTTCGGTGGAGATGGTTCAGGGTCCGGCAGGCACTTCGTGGCATGACAGGCTTGCGCGGTCGCTCATGATCGTTCGCGCGGCCTACGGCGACGATCCTGCCGCGCGGACAGCAGCCTGATGATCACCGGGGGGGGTGAGCCGAGTCGGCTGCCACGGTCGCCACGCCGTCGGAAAATCTGCGTCGTGCCTCGCGGCTGTGGGGGCCCGCTGGGCTGGTTCGCCACGCCTCGAGCGAGCGGCCCGTGAGCGATTCGAGCCGGGCGATGTCGGAGGCATACTGGTCCACGAGCGGTTTCAGGAGGGAGGGCCGCAGCGGCGGGGGCACCTCCGGAACGACATCGGCCCCCAGTCCGGGCACGACGACCTCGGTGATCTCGGCTGCGGGAACGGCGGCAAACTCGGCCTCGTCAATGCCGAGGTGCCGCGCCAGCGACTGGAGCACCGCGGCGGGTCTGGCCGAAATATCATCCTGAAAGAGCACGAGCAACTGTTCCCGCGGAAACGCCGACCACCAGCGTTCCAGGCAGCCCACATAGTCGCCCCGGCTGCGGGATGCCACCGAGCGAAAGTGGTCGAGAAACCACTGATCGCTTGCTTCGTGCTCGAGCATCTGCGCCCGGGCGAGGCCCATCAGCGCGGCCGACCAGGCCCGCTCCACGGGATTGCGAAGGCTGATGAAGAGACGAATCTCGGGGCATGACTTCCGAATGGCAGCGATCTTTTCCGTCGCGAGCATCGCGTAGGCGGGTGTGATCTCTCCCGTCTTGATGGGCCGCCCGGAACGCGAGCGTCGTGTCGGCGGCTCGAGCAGTCGCATCCATGCGTCGGCATCGCCTTCGTCCGCGGTGTCCCAGTAGTGGACCTCTTTTCCTCGCGGAAAGGCGATCTGCGGATGCCGGGCAAGCTGGTGGTAGAGCCAGGTCGTGCCCCCCTTCTGCACGCCGATGCCCAGGAAGTCGACGGCCATGGTGCGGTATTCAGGAGGCTCGGACAGCGGGGGAATGAAAGAGCGGGTCATCGTAGCCGCCCTGATTTCCCGGCGGCAATCGCGGGTGGGCGGCCGGCGGCCGCAAACCACCGTCAAAACGTCCATTGACTCGCGGCCGACGCCCCGCTTCAATCCACCCCCCAAGAGAGTGATATTGAGTCGTTGGCAGGTCAGAGGTGCGCCGTGCATCGTTCACCACTCGACGGATCGCCTGGCAGACGCATGATGTCGCTGGGCCGCGAACTCCGCAGGGTCGTCACCTCGCCGGCGTTCGTGTTTCTCGCGGCGACGGCTGCGGCCTTCGTGATTTTCTTCGCCCGTGGCCCGGCGGCCTACCTGCATCCGATCCTCTATACGGAGGATGGGGTATGGACCTCCTTGATCTACCGGCGCGGGTTCTGGCATGCGCTGCTTCATGCGCGACCGGACTACCACGTCGTTGGCAACGTGCTGGCCTTGGGGATGGGCATGCAGAGCTGCGAGTTTTTTTGTGGGGGCAATGTGCTGGAGTTGCCACGATGCTACGCGATCGTCTCGTACCTGTTCTTCGCCATGACGGTGTCGTTGCCGATCCTCCTCCTGCGGAGTCAACTCAGGCCGCTCCATCTGTTGGCGGTCTGGCTGCTCGGCTGCTTTCTTCCGATCGGCACCTCGGGCATCGAGATCCTCGGCCGAATCTCCAACATCGGCTATGCGTTCGTGTATCTCGGCTTCGTGCTCGTCTGGTACCGCAACTGCGTGGCAAAAACCCGGCTGGCGTTCGCGCTCACTGATCTCGGTCTGCTGGCCTGCGTCGCGACCAATCCGATCTGCTTCGCGATCCTGCCGGCTACGGCCTGGCCTTCGGTCGTCCGACTCGTTCGTGAGCGGCGGCCACTGACGGAGATCCTCCGCAGCCCGGCCATGATCAGCCTCATAGTGTTGGCGGTTTTGAGCGCAGCCGTGCTCCTCAAACCGCTGATGAACAAGCAGCGGAAGAATCCGCCGTTCCCGCTCACGACGGCCGTCGCCGTGGAGATGGGGATTGCCCGCAACGCCCTCTATCCGCTGGTCTGGCCCGTCTACGCACACCTCACCACGACGACGTCGCTGCTGGCGGCCGCAGCCGTCATTGCCTGCATCGTGCGAATGGGCAGCCGGGAGCGTCGCATGGTCTACGTGGGTGGCGTCGGCCTGTTGGCCATCACGTCGCTGGTGTTGGTGGCGATGCGGCCGGATCTCAGACGGACGGTGGACGATTATCACTGCACGTTTCCTGATCGCTACTACTACGGCCACAATCTCGTCGCCGTGCTCCTGTTTGTCGTGCTGGCTGCCGACGCGGCGGCCCGGCTCCGAGGGTCGGTCCGCTGGCGGCGGCTGCCCGACGCCGTGCTGGCTGCATTCGTCGTGGCCTGCATCGCCCGTCAGGCG
>JBPCTA010000150.1:0-5755 GCA_051006595.1 Pirellulales bacterium | reverse complement strand
GGAGGCGCCAAGATCGACTCGAACGGTGAATCGTTCACGATCGGCCAGACGTTCACAGGCACCGCCGGCGACGGTGGCCTCACCAAGATCGGTGCCGGCACCGTGACGCTCTCCGCGGCCAACACCTACACGGGCACCACGACGATCACAGCCGGTGGGCTCCAACTCGCCAACGCATCGACCCTTGGTTCGAGCCCGCTCGTCGTGGTCGCCGGCGGCACCGCTCAGGTCGCCAATGCCCTGCGAACCACCGTGGCGGGTCTCAATCTCGCCGGCCACGGGCTCGTCGATGTCACCAGTGGCCTCATGACCGTGAAGAGCGGTCTCTCAGCTGCGGAAGTGGTCACCGAAATCCTCGCGGGCCGGAGCAACGGGACCTGGACCGGCACGAGCGGCATCACCTCCTCGACCGCCGCAGCCGACGTGGCCCTGGGCACATCCCGCGCGGTCGGCTGGCTCAGCAACGGCAATGGCTCGATGACCTTTGCGTTTGCAGCGACGGGCGATACCAACCTCGACTGGCACGTGGACGTGCTCGACGTCGCCAACTTCATCGCCTCCGGCAAGTACAACACCGGCAACCCGGCGACGTGGAATACGGGCGACTTCAACTACGACGGCGTCGCGGATGTGCTCGACGCCGCCAACTTCATCACCACGGGCCTCTACGACACTGGCTCCTACAATCCGCCGCCGGTCTCCGTCGGCGCGGTGGCGGCCGTGCCCGAACCGACGTCGGTGACCATGGTGGCGATGGCGTGCATCGCGGTCGCCTGCAGCTGCAGGCTCCGACGACGGCCGGCGGTCACCGCTGCGGCGGGAGGGTGAGGGTCGGCTGCGGCGGAGCGGCGGGCTGCGGGGCGGAAGCCGGGGGCTGCGGGCCGCCGAAGATCGCCTCCAGGCCCCGGCCGATGCCGTCGTTGATCACGGCCTGAGCCGTGTTTTCCACGATCCTTCCCAGAATCAGGTCGATCGCGCGAGCATCGAACTGTGGCTTGTGGACGGTGCCCCTGAGCGGAATCACCAGCGGCGTGCGGAGCAGTTGACCCACGACCGGGGTCGATCCCACGAGGTCGCCCCGCAGCGCCACCTCGACCACCATTTCGAGCGCGCCATCCTCACCGACGCTGCCGCCCGACCTCACGGTGAGCTGGCCTGCATCCATCATCAGGCCCTCGTGTGCCAGCCGCCTGCCTGCCAGTCGCACCCGCACCGGGTCGGGACGAATCCGGAGCAGCACCGCCTTGTCGCCGAACGCGAATCGTGGATCGATCACCGACTGCAGCTTCACGATCAGGTTCGCCAACGGCTGAATGGCCGCGTTCGGAGTGACTTCGAGGTTCTCGAACACGAGCTGACCGGCCAGCTCGCCGGTGAAGGGATCGCCCAGCGGCACCCGCGCTCCGGCCAGATCGACGCTTACCAGGCCCGAAATGTGCGTCGAATGGCCGAGCACCGGCGAGAGCCACTTCACCCATCGGTCGCAGAGCGGCCCAGAGAGCGCGACCCGATCGGCGACGCGGCCGGGCGGCACGATCAGTTCGCCGGGCCAAGGCGAGAGTCGGATCCAGGGCGCGCCGCGAAGCCGGCCGCCGGCCGCGGAAAGATCAAACGGTCCGAAGGCGAGCTGCCCTTCGAGGAGACGCACCGCCATCTCGCCGGCAGAGAGCGGAAATCCTTCCACATCACCGGCCGTCCAGGCCGCCGAGGTATCGACCGACAGACTGCGAATCCGTTCGTCGAGCGCTGTCGAGGCCGGCAACGCGGCCACCGGCTTGGCAAGCCGCGCCGTCAGGCCGCCCTCGCCGGGATCGCGGCCCCGCGTTGCCGACAGCCAGTCATCGGGAAGAGGAAGCGACGCGGGAGCCTCCGGCACGGGAGCGGTGCCGGCCGGCACTGCCGACACGGGCGGTGCGGCAGCGGCGAGCGGACCGCGGAGCGCGAAGGGCCTCCCACCCGCACCTGCCAGTCGCACACGGCCTCCCGTCCATGGCACCAGGAGCCGCGAGACCTGCCCCCAGTCGTAGGCGGCGGTGCCGTCGATCGCGACGATGCGACGCGAGGACCAGTCATCGACGACGCCCGTGGCCGACACTGCCAGCGTCGATGACTCAACAGCCAGCCGGTCAATTCGCAGCTGATCGGTGATGCCGCCACCGGCGGCACGGGGCCGCGTCACCTCGAGCGCCACCGTCATCCTCGGCTCGCTCCAGAGAGGCCGCGCGGGGGCGGCAGTTGCGAGCGTGATCTGGCTGCCAGTCGCCTCAATGAGGGTGTTGACGCCAGTCTGGGTATCCACGACCTCGAGCGTGCCCCAGGCACGGCCGGCCGCAGGCCAGCTTGCGGCGAGATCTGCCGGCACGAGCCAGCGTTCGATCCTGCCAACATCCGCCTGCCACTGCATGCGACCCCGGAGCCGATCGACCAGTGGCACCGCCGCCGCAGGAATCGGTGCGGCGGAGGTTGGCATCCAGGAGAGGCCGCCGGTGCGAACCGACAGGGTGGCCGAGAGGAGTTCGGCCGAGGCAATGTCGATCTGTCCCGTCGCCGCCTGGACGCGACCGGCGACCGTCGCGACCAGCCGCGGTTCGACGATCTCGCGGCCCTGCCAGCGGGCGGTGAACTTCTCGATCTCACCGCCGGCTCGTTCGATCCGCCAGACATCGCCCGCGGGCGACACCGCGACGGCGGCGTTGATGCGACCGGCAAGTTCGAGCCCTTCTGCGGCGATCGTCGGCGCAAGCAGCGCCAGCCGCGGCTGCCAGCTGGCCAGTTCACCGGCAATCGAGCATTCAGCCGCGACCGCATCGGCATTGGCGGCGGGCCGAATCCAAGGCGTGCCCGTCGCCTTCGAGAGGCCGACGACCGCCATGAGATCGATGAACACGCCCCCCGCGAGCGATGCCTCGAGCCGGTCCGCACCGCATGCCAAGACCCCCCGCGCCTCCTCCACCGCGGCCACGCCCCCCGTCAGGCTCCCGGTGCCCTCGACCTCGAATGCCGCCTCGGCGTCCCGCCACGTCGGCCGGCCCGGGCTGGCCACCTCGAGGTCCGTGACGCTCGCCGTGGCCTTCAGCGACCGCCCGCCGCTGCCGGGATCACCGCCGCTGACGTCGATTCGCCCCCGGGTGCGGCCCTTCGCGGTGACCGCGCCGAGATCGAGCACTTCGGCCACCTGGCTCACAAACCCGCCGAGGTCGGCCGTCCACTGGATCCCGAGCACGGCCGGCGTGCCCGCGGCGGAGATCTCCACCGCCTCCGACACCAGCCGCGCTTCCTCGATCCGAAGCCGCTCATCGCGTCCGGGCCCCCGCCGTCCCTTGAGCCAGGCGGTAAACGGCTCCGGCCAGGCGAGGGGCTTTTCCCGCGGCGCCGCATCCGATGCTGTCGCGACACCTTGCACAGCGGTGAGATCGCGGGCTGTCGCGCGGAGTTCGAGGAGCCGATCGTCACCATCCGCACGCGATGTCGCGGCGAACCGTAGACCGCCCCCCGTAACCCGCACGTCCGGCCGCACCGCCAGACCGTTGGTGAGCGCCCGCGACGCGGCCGCGAGATCGACGTCGACCGAGAGCGTGAAATCCTCGCCGACGATCTCCTCGGCCCAGCGATCGACATCGTCCCGCGGCAGCCGCAGCCCCCCCGAGGCCTCGGCGCGAAATATCGGCGACGTGGCCGCGAACCGCTGGACGAGGATCCGGCCCCGGTCGAAGACCACGTCGAACGGCATCACGCACCGCTCGATCATGAACCGCTCGTCGAGATCGACGGCATCGCAGAGCACGGCCTCGTCGAGCGAAAGTTCGCCCTGGGCGCGACGGCCGCTGGCGTCATCGGTGACGTCGAGCCGGATGTCGGCGATCCCGTCAATGAGATGCGACAGACCGAATCGGGTAGCGACAACGCTCGATGCGCCGAGCGGCAACCGGTGGGCGGCGACCGTTACCGTTCGGGAACCGTCGGCACCGGCCGCCGGCGACGACAGCGACCAGCCCCCGTCGCGAACCAGCACCGCGGCGGCAGCGGTGGGAATCGTGGACCGGTCGAGACGCGTTCGTTCGCCCGCGGCCGGCAGGAGCGGTGCGCCCACGGTGGGCAGGTGAGATCCGGCGGGTCCAGCGGAATGCCGCAGCCGGCCGGCCGCCGTCCAGCCGGAGAGTGAGCCATCGGACAGGACCGTACCAGCGGCGATCACATCGGAAAGCCGCCAGGCATCCTGCCGCACGACATCGACCAACTCGACGGTGGCATGGACCACTTCGAGCTCCATGGCCGGAGACCGGCCGGCCGCGGCCAGCCAGGCGGCGAGAATATCCTCCAGTGAACTGCCGTCTCCCCGCACCTCGATGAGCGCCTCCGGCTCCACCAGCCGCACCGTGCCGAGGTTTTTCGGTTCGACCGCCAGCTGCAAAAGTCCACGATCGATGACCACGAGCGGCACGACGACCGCGGCACGGCCCGCGCGATCCCGCAGGACCACGTCGCGGTATTCAAGTCGGCCGAGCCAGTTCCAGGTGGCCCCGCCGCTCGAGATGGTGCCGTCGATCCCAGCAAAGGCAGTGGCCAGCGGTCGATCGCGGAGGCTTGTGTGCACTACCAGGTAGGGGGCCGCGCACGTGACCGCGGCGAGGCCCGCGAGCATGGTCAGCGACAAGCGGCCCCAGCGGCGCCGAGGCCGGGATCCCACGCCATGTCGGGAATGTCGCCTCGCCATGGGCGAAGTATAGGAGTCGCCCTCAGCCCCGCGAAGACGGGATTCCGCGGGCGTGGAGTCGCGCGAGGTCTTCGGGGGTATCGATATCGAAAAACGATTCGAGGTCGGGGTCGACCTGCACCACGTCGCCGGAAGCCACGAGCCGCACCGCGGAGGGCTGGCTCTCCTGCAATCGCCCGATCATGGCCCGCAGGCCGTTTCCCGCCGCAGCCTCCGCCGCGATCATCTCGACGAGATCGAGGGCCACGGCCGACACGAGCACCTGCGGATGCCCGCCAACGATCGGCACCACCAGCCGCACACCAGGCTCGCGGGCGATCTCGAGGAGCAGCCGGACCACGGCCGTCGAGAGCAGCGGAGCGTCGCACGAGGTCACAAATGCGACCCGGGGGCTCACGCCCTGCTGGTCAACGTCGCGTGCCTGCCGAAGGCCGTCGCAAAGCCCGGCAGTCGGTCCAGCCTCCGGAGTCGAATCCCGGACCACCTCCACCCTCGCTGGAAGCCCGGGCAGCGGCTGCCCCTGAGCCGCGACGACGATGACCCTCGAGACAACGCCCCCCACCACCCGACAGATCCGGCCCAGAAGTGACTCGCCCGCGATGATGATCGCCGCCTTGCCGCCGGGCCCGAGGCCTGAAGGTGCCAGCCGCCGGGAACGGCCGCCGGCGAGCACGATCCCCACGGCGTCCTCGTGGCGTGACGGGCTGGCAAGGTCGTGCATCACTCGGCTCCAGCGGTGCAGCCGGCCACCGGCGACAACCCAGCCGGCATTCTATCCGCGCCGCGACAGTGTCCGGATGCCTGCACGCCGCCTGCGGCCGACACCGTTTGCCTGATCCATACCAATCGGCAAACGATCGATGGAGGACGAGCGTGGTGGTGATGGCCCTGCGGGCACTGGAGGTTTCGATGGCATCCGTTCTGGATCAGTCAGCCGTGACGATCGAGCCGCTCTCCTTGCAGGCAATCCGGTCGCTGATGGCACCGCACCGCCCGCCCTGCCTGTCGCTCTATCTTCCTACGCACCGCAACGTCCCCGAC
>JBPCTA010000149.1:0-3155 GCA_051006595.1 Pirellulales bacterium | reverse complement strand
CGGAGGTTCACCACGCCGCCGGTGCCCGTCGCCGAGCCGACGAAACTCGCGTCGAGCGCCCCGAGGTAGCTCACCGTCACGGGCGCGGTCCACGCCGCGAAATCGAGGATGTCCAGGTCGGCGAAGCCGTAGCCAGGAATCCCGCCGCCGTCGAGGATGCCGCCGAAGGCGGTGCCGTCGGCCACGATGAAGCGGTCGACCTGACTGCTGCCGCGAACGCGGTCGATGCCCGCCGCCGTCGCCACGGAGACGGTGGAGGTTCCATAGGTGACGGCAATCGTGCCAGAGATCGTCGCCGTGATTCCCACGGCCGAGAGATAGGCGAAGTCGAGCAGGTCAGTGCCCTGGCCGGCCGCCTCGACGACCGTGTCGATCGCCCCTGCGGCGTAAAACACGTAGCTGTCGTCGCCGAGTCCGCCGGTGAGCGTGTTGGTGCCGCCGCCGGCGGACAGCATGTCGTCCCCGCCGCCACCGTGAAGACTGTCGTTGCCATCCTCGCCGTAGAGAAGGTCCGCGCCGCCGTTGCCGACGATCGTGTCGGCCCCCGCCCCGCCGAAGAAGACGTTCGCCCCGTTGTCGCCGGTCAGCGTGTCGCCGCCGTCGCCGCCCGTGATGTCTTCGAACCCGCTGATCCCTCCGGTGATGCCGGTCGCCGCGCCCGTGAGCAGGTTCACGGTCACGCCGCTGGCCCAGGGAGAGCTGCCGTAGCCGCCGTAGGAGAGGGTGTCCTCGCCGGCCCCTGATTCGATCCGGGCCACCGTGGAAACGCCGTCCTTCAGGTAGACGATGTCGTCTCCAGTGCCGAGACGGATCCGCTCGACCTCATTGCCGTAGTACTGGACCGCGAGCAGCGGGCCCCAGCCGAAGATTCGGGTGCCGTTTGCCGGCGAGTCGACCACGGCCGTGAGGCTGCCGGCGAGGGCCGAGAGGTCGAGCACGTCGGCCGCGCCGCCTCCGGCCCCCTCGACCACGACGTCGTCGAAGGCGTCGGTGAAGTCGTAGGTGTCGCTGTCGGCACCACCGGCAAGCGAGTTGGAGCCCGTGCCGCCGGCGATCGTGTCGGACCCCGCCCCGCCGGAGATCGTGTCGTTGCCCGCACCGCCGAAGATCGTGTCGGTGGAACTGCCGCCCGTCAGGGTGTCGGCCCCTTCGAGGCCGCGGATCGTGGTCGTGCCCCCGAAGCCGGCGGCATTGATCGTGTTGCCGCTCGCCCCGCCGGTCAGCAGCGCGGTCTCCACGGACGCCACGACGTGGGCGGTGCCGTAGACGGTGACCGCGGCGTTGGTCAGGGTGGTGGCGATGTCGGCGCGGATCACGATCGTGTCGCTGCCGGCCCCGCCCGCGTAGGTGTCGGCGGTGGTCCCCGGAATCACGCCAAAGCCGCCGCCGAGCACTGCATCGATCACGTAGATCGTGTCGTTGCCGTCATCGCCAGACACGGAATCCTGCCCGGCACCTCCCACGAGGGCGTCGTCGCCCGAGTCGCCGAAGAGCGTGTCGTTGCCGGCATCGCCGAAGATGGTGTCGTCGCCCTTTCCGCCGTGGATCGTGTCGGCGCCCGCCCCGCCCGAGATCACGTCGTCGGCGTCGCCGCCGGTGATGGTGTCGATCCCGTCGCCCCCGTCGATGCGATTCGATGCGGAGTCGCCGCCCACGATGGTGTCATTGCCCTCCTCGCCGCGGATCATGTCGCCCTGCTGGCCGCCGAAGATCTGGTCGTCGCCCGCCCGGCCCCGCATGTCGTCGTGGCCGCCGATCGTCTTCACATACCAGGGCAGGTCGCTGCCGTCGTCGCCGTGAAGGATGTCGGCGTCGGTGCCGCAGCCGCCGTCGATCAGGTCGTCGCCGTCTTCGAGCACCTGCCAGTCGGGCACGTCGCCGAAGCCAACGGTCACGGTCTGTCCGCTGCCGACGGTGACGAGGAAGTCTCGGCGGCTCGTGTCGGTGATGATGCCGGCGGGAGCCGAGGCGAGGCCGCCGAAGTTGAAGGCTGCCGACGCGGAGACGGTGCCAGCCCGCGTCAGGGCCCCGGCCGGAGTCGCGAACGAATAGAGGCCCTTCCCGGTGCCCAGCGCCACGAGGCCGCCGGTGGCGGTCTGCTCGAGGCCGATCAGGAGCTCAGACGCCTGCAACTCTTGGACGATCGTGGCGTTGGCGCCGAGCATCGTCGGATCGAGCCGTACGAGCACCTGGAACGCGGCCAGGCTGCCGGTCATGGCCGGGTTTTTCTGCGTCAGGCAGACGACGTAGACCTCGCGCGGCGAGAAGACGGCCGTGTCTCCAACGGGATAGAGACGCTGGTTGCCCGCAGTGAGCATCGGCCCGCGGGCCTCCCAGATGCCGGTTGGCAGGCTGTAGCGAAGCACCTCGCCGTCCACCGTCACCCCCAGGAGCGTGGCGGCATCGAGGACGTCGAGCGAGAGGAGCGGCTGCCCACCGGGGATCATGCCGAGGTCGGTGAGGGCCCCCGAGGCGAGGTCCATCCTCCAGAGACCACCGGAGCCGGCCGGCGTGGCCCCGCCGGCGGCGCTCGCCGTACCCGAGAACCAGGCCGTGGTGCGGTCCGTGAAGGCCACGTCGCGGGCGGTGAAGGTCTGGAAGTCGCGGACCTTCGTGGCCACGAGCGTGGCGGTGTCGATCGTCCAGAGCGTGTTCTTGGCCGATGCGGTCTCGTGCGACACGGCGTAGAGCGTCTCGGCGGCCGAAACGCCGCCGGGCGTGGCCTGCAGCCACGGGAAGACGGGCATCTGCTGGACGCGATAGCTGCCGGCCGCCACGCCGGCGAACCGGAAGCCGCCCCGTTCCGTGGCCTCGATGATGCCGTCGCCATCGAGATCGAGCGGGGCGGTGGTGGCGGTGGCCACCACGGTGCCGGCCGCCGTCGTGAGGACCACGATCTGCCCATCGATACCTGGCTCGTCGGCGGTCTGGCCGAGGTCCGGGCTCGAGGCACGGTGATACCAGATGCTCCCCTCGATCGTGCCGGGAAGGGCAGCTCCCGTCGGCGAGCCGACTCTCGCGTCAGGGTCGAGGACCGCGGTCCCCGTCACGCCGCCGATCACGAAATCAAAGACGAAGTCGCCCGCGGCCGTGCCATTGCCCGAGGGAAACTGCGACCCGAGGGGGGCGGTGGTGCCCGGATTGACCCACTCGCC
>JBPCTA010000148.1:0-2929 GCA_051006595.1 Pirellulales bacterium | reverse complement strand
GCCTATTGGCGATGCCACCCCAGCCCCAGATGGGAGCCGTCGGCGACACGCGACCGGCGGCCGCCTCACGAAGGAGCGTGTCGGCCTTCGCGTCATCGCCGGCGACTGCCGCCGCTCTCCCCGCGGTCTCGAGCAACTCGGCGGCCTGCATCTGAATGGTGAGGGTGTTCTGTCGCTTCGGATCGGCCAGGATCCAGTCGAACTGCTCCTGCGCCGCATCCCACTTGCTCCGCTCCTTGAGGATGCCGGCCATCGCGAGGCGAACTGAGGGCTCGAATCGGGCGATCTCGGCCCGGTCTTGCTCCGTCGCCGCCGGATCGTCTTTCCTGGCCAGGAGTCCGGCAAAAACCTCCGCTGCCCGATCGAGATACTGCTCAGCCTTGGCTTTTGACACGACGGCGGCCGACCCCTTTCCGGATCCGAGCGTGAGGTAGGTCGCCGCCACCCACATCTGCGACGAGATCTTCGCATCACGCTTGGCGACTCCCTCGAGAAACTTCTCGAATCCGGCCAGGATCTTTGCGGCCCGCTCCCGCACCGCGGGGCTGCCGGCAGTGTCGCCCGATCCTAGCGACTCCAGCTGCGCCTGGAGGTCGCGGCCCATCGAGAGATACATGGCGGTGAGCTTTGTCGAGGCCTCGTCGCCCTCGCCGGCGGCCCGCTCCAACGCGTCCATCGCCTCTTGTGCCTTGTTGAGTTGCTCGGTCTCGATGAAGTGACGAAGGGCCACCGTCAGCGTGCCTGAAGCGAGTGGGCCTTGTGCAAAGGTGGGATCGCCGCGGCGCACGACCGTCCACGGGCCGAAGGTTTCGTGCTCCAGGATCCTGCCCGCCGTCGTGCGGTCGCCGTCCTCGACCGCCATCTGCACCCTCGCCAGCGCCGCCGACACCACCGTCTTGGCCAGCGGCCCGGCCATCAGGGCCGAGGTCTGATCGAGTGAGGCGAGCCCCTCGTCGATCGAGGCCTTGGCGGCAGTGTTCCAGGCCGCGATCGTCGCCTCGTCCGGACGGGCTGACGGATCGAGTTTCCGGGCCTCCTGCACCTCGCGGCGCAAGGCCGTGCCCGTTCGCAGGACGAACTCGGCCCGGCGTGGCGACTGCTTGGGATAGCGGGCCAGCAGGGCCAGCATCTCGGGGCCGTCGTGGCTTTCGATGGCGAGATTGAGCAGGACGGAGAAGGCGTCGGCACCCTCGGCTTCGGTCGTCCAGACCCGTGCCATGACCGACGCCAGCGCGGCCAGCTTCGACGCGGCATCCGTTCGAGCCGCTGGGTCCGGCTGCTGGGCGAGTCGCTGCAGGCTCGCGAGCGCCACCTTCGCCGCTTGCCGGCTGCCGACCGCGTTGGGGAACCGTTCTGTGAGCATGGTGCCGACCGCCGCGGCGTCGGCGAAACGCCCCGCATCGTAGAGAAGAAACGTCAGCATGGAGCGGGCCGAGTTGAGGGCGGCTTCATCGGGCTGCTTCTCGGCTTCACCGATCGCGATGGCCTTTTCGAACCGTTGCATGGCGGTATCGCGATCCACGCCGGCGAGTTTCATCGCCTCGGCCGCGTCGGCGGCCTTGCCTTCGGCCTGGAGGGTCTTCGCCGCAGCCTGCTTTTCCTGCATGGCGGCAAACGCCACTCGGGCATCGGCGACGATCGCGGCGAAGTCCTGGTCGTCGCTGCCTTCGGGGAGATCCTTGCCCAGTCGGGCCGCCAGATCCCGGGCCTCCTTCGCGAAATCCCGATTGGCCATGGCAACCTCGGTCGCGAGCTTCTTCGCGTCGCGCTGCAGCAAGCCCTTGGCCTGCCGCTCCTTGGCGTCGAGGCTGCCGGCGAGCCCGTCGAGCATCACAGCGGCCCGGTACTTGACCGAGAGCCATTCGGCGTCGAGTGAGCGACCGGGCAACTTGTCGACGGGCGTGAGGGCGAACCTCCGGAGATCGTCGCCAAGCTTGGCATAGATCGCCCGCGCCTTCGCGGGATCCTGTTCCTTCGCGGCCATGGCGAGCCAGGATTCCAGCGTCGTATTCACCGCCTTCGCACGGAGCGACACCGCGAGCGGTGATCCACCGTCGAGCCCGACCACGGGGGCGAGCGTATCGACGGCAGCCTCGTGCTTTCCCGTCGCGGCCTCGTTGCGGCCCCAGTAGTAGCGGGCAAACAGGCCGGCTGCCTTGGTGGGATACTTCTCCGCCAGCGACCTAAACATGGCCGTAGACTCCGCGATGGCGGCCCGTGCCTCCTTGGAGTCGGGCGGAAACGCCTTGGATTTCTCGAAGTACGTGGCCGCCGTCATGACCCGGGTGGAGAGCAGATTCGCCTGGATGCCCTCGCGGATCTCGCCGAGCCGATCGACCTCCTTCTGCTGGGCCGCCGCGAGCCGGCCGACGCCGTCGGGCCCCTTGCCCTTCGCGGTGGCCTTGATCGCGTCGATCTGCCCGTTGACCTCGCGAAGCGACTGAATCACCGCATCCTCGGCATTGGTGACTGCCGCAATCTCCTTCTGGTCCGGTGTGACCGTCCCCTTGAGACATTTGATCGCGGCATCGAAAAAGGTCGCTGCCTCGCGGGAGACCGCCGTGGCATCCTGGCCCGGCCGCTTGGCCTGCTCCAGTTTTCCGCGGCCCCGCTCGATCAGTAGGTTGGCCTTCTGCTTGTACGCCGCGATGGCCTGGTCGCCTGCCGGAGACACCGAGAGAAACGCGTCGAGCGACGTTTCCGCCTCGTCGAGCAGCGCGGTCCGCTTCACGGCATCCGACTCCGTGCGGCTCGTGCCCACGAGTGCCGTCGCGCGGGGAGAATCGGCGGTCGAGTCTTCAACCAGCAGGCTGCTCGAGACGCTCGACGAACGGCAGATGCCCGACGTCATGCTGTGGGTGATCGAGCGGGCAGCCGCTGATCCGGACGTGTCAGAGGGCTTGAAGAAAGAACTGCCATTCCTCCGGGC
>JBPCTA010000147.1:0-3530 GCA_051006595.1 Pirellulales bacterium | reverse complement strand
CGCCACCACCGCGAGCCGCCAGCCTGCATGGCGGGTCCGCCATCCGGAAGGCATCAGTTGCCAGAGGTGCGCTGCGAGCAGGATCACCAGAGGGACGATGAAGCAGCCGGCGATCAGCGGCATGAGCAGCCGCTCGACCAGCGGGGCGAACACGAGTCCGGCCATGAAGCCGAGGACCACGCTCGGCAGGCTTGCCATCATCTCGATGGTGGGTTTGATGCGGGCCTTCCATCGGGGATGCATGAACTGACTGGCATAGATGGCCGCCAGAATCGCGATCGGCGTGGCAAAGAGCATCGAATAGAGCGTGGCCTTGACCGTGCCGAAGATCAGCGGGACGAGGCCAAACTTCGATTCGAATGCCTCGTGGCCCGTGGTCTCCCAGGCGTGCGAGGCGCCGGAGTAGTTCTCGTACCAGACGGGCGTCAGCAGCGTGCCGGCAGACACCTCGGGATGGCCCGCGTCGATCGACCAGGCGGCAAGGCCGCCGGGGCCGGCGGCGAGCAGGCAGTCTTCGCGGGCGGAGATGCAGAGCCGATCCGCCTCGAACGAAGGGGCTGTATCGCCCGTCGAGCTTGGCAGCGAGGGCTGGAGAACCGTCTCCCCGGTGGTGGACTGCAGCACCCGCACCGCTCCCGCAGCGTCGGCCACGGCGAACAGTCGGGATCGCGGCGATGCTGCGATCGAGGTGATGGCAGCGCGGACCTGGGCAGACGAGGGCGGGTCGAACGTACGGGCTGCGACCACGCGGAGGCCGTCCGCGGCGGGTGCCACGCGGTTGGGGTCCTCGCCGACGCGGTCGTCGCCGCGGGTGGCAAACAGGATCCGCACGCAGCCCGCGGAGTCGCCGACCGCCAGCGTGGCGCCGCCGAACAGCCGCTCGATGGCCGTCACGTCGGCACCGCCGGGAGCCGCGTCGAAGGATTCCATCAGCGTTGGGGCAGCGAGGTCGCGGATCAGATACCTCCGGGCGTCTCCCGAGGAGGCGACGAGAAACAACTGATCGCCCAGCGCCGACACGCGGAGAAAGCTGGCCTTGAAACCGCCGGGGGGCTCGATCGAAACCCCCTGCGACACGCTCGTCGTCTTGCCGGTCATCATGTTGCGCTTCGCGGTCACGGTCTCTACGCGGACGAGCCCCGTGTCGTCGAGCGCCGCCACCAACGGTCCGCCGGCGAGCGGAACGACATCGACATCGATGATCGGCGCCGTGAGCGGCTCCGCCGGGGCTGGCCCCAGTTCGGTCACGAGCGACACCCGATTGAAGCGATCGCCCGGCGAGCGGACGATCAGCGACCCGTCGATCACGATCGCAGTGCCGGGCTTGCTCGGCAGACGATCCACCGCCAGTCCGTCGGCCGACTGATAGACGGATTCGAGGCCGATGCGGCCAGTGCGAAAGGAACCGTCTCGGAAGCCGACGGCCGCGAGCAATCCGCCCGGCGGCACGCGGACGGCGGTGCAGCCCGTGAGTCCTGTCTCGGCAGCAGGCCGCGCGAGCAGCGTGCTGCCGTCGTCGAGCCCGACGACGGCAATGCGTCCACCCTCGTCAGCCCCGTCGTCAGCCTCTTCGTCAGCTCCGTCGAGTAGCCAGGCCAGCGCGGCCGATTCGTCGGTGCCGACCGCGACGGTGCGGCCGTCCACGAGCGGCACCACCCGATCGAGCGTCTCTCGGGCCGGCCGGAAGAGCGGAGCGGCGACGGCGATCAGAAACAGCCCGACGGCAAGCACCGCAGCGATCGTGCCGATGCCTCCAAACGTGATCACCACCCGAGCGATCGTGTCGGATGCCTTCACCCACGGACGAGTCGTGCGGCGCCGCGAGCGACCGGTGATGGTGGACTGTCGCTGCATGCTGCTGAACCGACGGGGGTGGATCACGCGAGGCCACGCGGGCCGGTGCCTGCGATCACTCGACGCCGGCGTCCTTCAGGGCCTGCTCGACAACCGGTGCCGGGAGCGGCAGATAGCCGTCTTTCAGCACGTCTGCCTGCCCCGACCCGCTGAGCACGTAGCGGAGAAACTCGCGCCGCAGCGGGTCGAGCAACGCATTGGGCTTGCGGTTGACGCTCAAGAGCAGAAACCGTGACAGGGGATAGTCGCCGGAGTAGGCGTTGGCTGCCACCGGTTCCACCGGCACGGCATCCGGCTTGGACGAGAGCGGGACCGCGCGAACATCAGCGGTCTTGTAGCCGATTCCGCTGTATCCCATGCCGTAGCGGTCGCTGGCGATGGCCTGGACCACGGCCGAACTCCCTGGCTGTTCCTTCACCGTCGACTTAAAGTCGCCCTTGAAGAGCGCGAATTCCTTGAAGTAGCCGTAGGTGCCGCTGGTGGCGTTGCGTCCATACAGACTGATGGGCTTGTCCTTCCATTCGCCCTCGAGGCCGAGGTCGCCCCAGGTGCGAATATCACCCGTGCCGCCACCATTGCGATTTTTGGAAAAGATCGCGTCGATCTGCTGGAGCGACAGCGACTTCAAGGGATTGTCGCGATGGACGAACACGGCCAGCATGTCGAGCGCGACCGGCACAACGGTCGGCGGGTAGCCATGCTTCGCCTTGAAGGCGTCGATCTCGGAGGGCTTCCAATCGCGGCTCATCGGCCCGAAGGAGCAGGTGCCCTCGGCCAGCGCGGGCGGCGCCGAGGCCGAGCCCTTGCCCTCGATCCCCTCGCGAACGCTCGGGTAAAATTTCTTGAAGCCTTCCGCCCAGAGCGCGACCAGATTGTTCATCGTGTCGGATCCGACACACTTGAGCGATCCGGCCACCTCACCAGCCGCTTTTTTGTAGGCGGGCAGGGCGGCGTCGACCTCCTGGGCGATCACCACGGACGACGTGGCGGGAATGCCTCCGAGGATGCCTCCAGCACTCCACACGACGATGGCCGCCACCGTCAGCGGTCCATGCAACGTTCGTCGTCTCCGCAGCCGCACCATGCGTCGATCTCCTTGGCCGATGGACGAGCCGCAGACGAGGCCGGTGGGGCCCACCACACGCGATCTCGGCTCCAGCAGCCGTCTATACCGGGAGATTGTCAGGGTTTTGTGAGCGACCGCCAGCCCCCGGGGAATCGTGGGGATTTCAGACGGTGCGGCTGTCGCCGGCGGGCTGAACGGGGGCAAACCCACGCCGCATCGTGTTTTCGGTCACGGTCCGGGGCACGACGAACTGGAGGAGATAGTCGGGGCCGCCCGCCTTGCTGCCGATTCCCGACATCCGATACCCGCCGAACGGCTGCCGGTGCACGAGCGCCCCGGTGATGCCGCGATTGAGATACAGGTTGCCCGCCTCGAGGGCTTCCCGGGCCCGGGCCAGCCGCGCGGGGCTGCGGGAAAACACCCCCGCGGTCAGGGCATATCGCGTGTCGTTGGCCAATGCGATCGCGTGGTCGAAATCATGGGCCCGCAGCACGGCGAGCACCGGGCCGAAGATCTCGTCCTGGCCGAGCGGGCCCGTCGGGTCGACGTCGGCGAACACGTGCGGGCCGACGAACCAGCCGCGGTCGGCGAGCTGGCCCACGTCCAGGGC
>JBPCTA010000146.1:0-2516 GCA_051006595.1 Pirellulales bacterium | reverse complement strand
GGCCCCACGTGGCGAATCCCCAGGGCGTTGAGCACCCGCACGAGGCCCCGCGACCGGCTCTTGCCGATCGCGTCGACGAGCGCAGCGGCCGACTTCTTGCCCATGCGCTCCAGCGGCTCGAGCTGCTCGGCCGTGAGCGTGTAAAGATCGGCATAGTCCTTGACGAGGCCGGTCGCCACGAGCTGCTCCACGAGCTTGTCGCCGAGCCCCTCGATGTCCATCGCGCCCCGCGACGCAAAGAACCGCAGCCGTTCACGGGCGCGGGCCGGGCAGTTCACGTTGGGGCAGCGGATGTAGACCCCCTCCTCGTCCTTGACGAGGGACGTCTCGCACTCTGGACAGTGCGTCGGAAACTCCCAGGTCCGATGCCGCCCCTTGCGGAGGTGTTTCTCGACGCGGACGTCATGCGGTATCACCTTCCCAGCCTTCTCGACCACGAGCACGTCGCCGATTCGGATGTCCTTGCGGGCGATCTCATCGGCGTTATGAAGGCTCGCCCGACGGACGATCGTGCCGGCGAGTTCGACCGGCTCCAGGTCGGCGACGGGCGTGATCGTGCCGCCGCGGCCCACTTGCACCCGGATGCCCGCCAGCGTGGTCGTGGCCTCGAACTTCTCGAACTTCCAGGCAATTGCCCACCGCGGGCTCTTGGCCGTTGTCCCCAGGAGACGCTGCTGGTCGAAGCGATTCACCTTCACCACGAATCCGTCCACTTCGAAGTCGAGCGCATGGAGTTCCTCGATCAGCTCCGTGCCTCGCTCCACGAGCGCGTCGATCGACTGGAAAACCTGCGTGCCGGGAGCCACCGGAAGCCCCGCGGCTGCGGCCCAGGCGACAAGGTCGGTCTGCGACTCGGCACCGAGACCGCTCGAATCGCCGACGCCGTGGCAGAAGAACCGCAGCGGTCGCTCCGCACACTCCCGCGGATCGAGCAGTCGGATGCTGCCTGCAGCGACGTTGCGGGTGTTGGCGAATGGCGACAGGCCTGCCGTGGTCTGTGCCTCATTGAGCGTGACGAGATCGGAGTTGGTCATGTAGATCTCGCCGCGACCCTCAATTGACGCAGGCGGCTCTCCGAGATCGAGCGCGAGCGGCACGCCGTGGATCGTGCGGACGTTGTGGGTGATGTCGTCACCCACAACGCCGTTGCCCCGCGTCGCCGCTAGGGACAGGAGCCCAGTGTCGTAGGTGATCGACACCGCGACGCCGTCGATCTTCAGTTCCAGCACCCACTCGACCGGGCTTGTCGCTCCCGCCTCGGTGAGCAGCTTCTCGACCCGCTTTCCCCACGTGGCGAGGTCATCGACGCTATAGGTGTTGTCGATCGAGAGCATCGGCACTCTGTGCCGAACCGACTGCAACTCCGGCACGGGCTCGTCACCGACCCGCTGCGTCGGGCTGTCAGGAGTGACGAGGTCGGGATGCTTCGCCTCCAGTTCACGGAGTTCGTCGATGAGGCGGTCGTACTCGCGGTCGCTGATCTCCGCCGCGGCCTCGACGTAATACTTCCGATCGTGATGCCGGATCTGCTCCCGCAGTCGCGAGATTCTTGACGCGGCCGACGCGGTCACGAGGCACCGGTCTCTGGAGGCTGAGCCGCGGCGGCGCGGCGTGGAATCGCCTGATCGGCGGGCTGGCCAGCTGATCGAGCGGCTCGGATGCGCTCTCCTTCGACGTGATCGATGGCGATCGCCCCGACCGTGGCGAACGCGAGTAACGCCAGCTCCGCCGCCAGAATCGCGGTGCCGTGTCGGTCCATGATTTTCTCGAGCGGGTGGGAGCCGCGGTCGGCCGCCGTTTCGGGTCGCACCCCACGGAGCACAGAGAGGCAGTAGCTCGCGGAGGTGATCGTGAAGACCACGCCCACGATGCCCAGCATCACGTAGAAAGGATTGCGGCGCGGGCGGGGCATTCGGCGTCTCCAAAGGAAAGCCGAAGTATACCGATGGCGGCCACGCGACCGTCAGGCAGCCTGGGCACGGGACAGCAGCGACTCGGTCGCGGCGAGCACGGCATCGACCTCGATGCCACGCATCGCGACCGTGTCGGTCTTGCGGTCGTCCCAGGCAGGCCGCAGTGATGCGGGCGGCTCCACGCAGACGTGGTGGCGGCCGTAGGGGCCATTTCGCGACCCTGGCACCGGGCCGAAGAGCCCCACGCAGGGTGTGCCCACCGCGGCGGCGAGGTGCAAGGGCCCTGTGTCACCGGAAATGAACAGTCGTGCGAGCCGAGTGAGTTCACCAAGATCCTGCAGCGAGGTCTGCGGCGCGAGGATCGCCGCGCCGAGGGAATCGGCGACGATCCGCTCGGCCGCCGCCCGCTCCCCATCGCCACCCCAGACGACGACCGCTGGCACCCCGTCGCGGCGCTGAAGGCCTCGGGCCACCGCCGCGAATCGCTCGACAGGCCAGAGTTTGGAGGCCCATCCGGCGCCGGGATTGAGGATCACCGGCGCGGTTCCGAGTCGCTGCGACTGGAGCCACTGCTGCATCCGCAGACGGCTCACGGGCCAGTGC
>JBPCTA010000145.1:0-2650 GCA_051006595.1 Pirellulales bacterium | reverse complement strand
CTGATCTTCGAGACGATATCGACGAGCTGCGGCAGCACCGTCTCGGCCGCGCTGCCGATCGCCACGGCGGTCGAGCCCGCCATGCACCGCTCGCCGGCACAGCCGAAGGCGGCTTCGAGAATGCCCGTCGATGAGTGTGTGACATCGGCGTCGGGCATCACGAGCACGAAGTTTTTGGCGCCGCCGGCGGCCTGCACTCGCTTGCCGTGCAGGGTGCCGATCCGGTGGATCTCGCGGGCGATCGGCGTCGAGCCGACGAACGAGATCGCCTTCACGGTGGGATGCTCGAGGATCGCCGTCACCGCCTCACGGCCGCCATGCACCACGTTGAGCACGCCCGGCGGCAGGCCGGCTTGCTGGGCCAGCTCGGCGATCCGGTTGGTCGTGAGCGGCACCTTCTCGCTCGGCTTGAGCACGAAGGTGTTGCCGCAGGCGATGGCGATCGGCCACATCCAGAGCGGCACCATTGCGGGAAAGTTGAAGGGGGTGATGCCGGCCACCACCCCGAGCGGCTGACGGATCGAGTCGCAGTCGATGCCCCGCGCGATGTTCTCGGCCGATTCGCCCATCAGCAGGCTCGGCGCACCGCAAGCAAACTCGATGTTCTCGAGGCCGCGGCGGACGTCGCCCCGTGCCTCGGCGAGCGTCTTGCCGTGTTCGGTGGTCACGCTCCGCGCGAGTTCGTCGAAGTGATCTTCGAGGAGCACCTTCAGGCGAAACAGGATTCGGGCGCGTTCAACCGGCGGCGTCTCCATCCACTTCGGAAACGCTTCTGCCGCTGCCTGCACGGCCTGATTGACGACATCGCCGCCGCACATCGGCGTCTCGGCGATCACCTCGCCCACGGAGGGATTGTGAACGGGGCTGGTAGGCACGCCGGAGACGGTGATCCATTCACCGCCAATGAACAGCCGGCAGGGAGCGAGTTTCGACACGTGAGCGTGCTCCAGGAGAGGAACTTCGGAGGGGACGCGACGACCGCGGCAACACCGACACAGGAGGAAGTCTATCGGCCGCCATCGAGGCCTCGTACGCTCAAGTCTACGGAAACAGCCGAAAAACGCTTGGCTCGAGGCTGTCCGGCGTGTCCGCGTAGCAATCCGGAAAAAATCTTTTTCACCCCCTTGCAATTAAAAACGGGCTGGTTTATAGTTCTGTTGTGGACGGGAGATCCGTGTGGATCGCCCAACCCAGATTTCTCAATAAAGGGCAGCTACTGACCTCGTGCGAGATTCGTTTCGGCAAGTTGCGGGATGGCTTCGGCCAAAACGCAGCGGGTCTGACGCACTCGAGGAAGTAGCTTCCGTCTCCAGCAACTGCCATTTCTGGCAGAAGCGTTCCTGAGATCGGAAGAGCCTATCGGGCCTCCGTCCATCCGTCCGTCTTTACGGACTTTCCGCACGTTCTTTCGTGCGAGTGTCTCTGTGGCATGAAGCCGTTTTCCGGCAGGCCTTCGCGATCGCTCGATCGAGATGGCCGAAAGGAAGACGGGCCCTGGTTTGGGGAAAGACCACTGGGTTTTTGACCTCAGTTTCTTTCAGGACCAGTTTTCAGGAGACCTTACGATGAAGACCACGACCCTCTTTTCTGCGTCACTCGCCCTTGCCGCTGGCCTCGCACTGGCGACCTCGGCCGTCGAGGCAGCGGTTCTCAGCCTCACCTATGACCCGGCAAACGGAAACCTCAGGCTCCAAAACACGACGTCGAGCACGCAGGCCTTCCTGAGTTTCGACGTGCTCACCCTCGGCAACGGCTCGATCGGTGCCGTGAGTGGTCAGCCTGGCAACGTTGGCTTTCTGAGCGGCACCGGCCCGTTCACGCCGCCCGCTTCGTCGTTCCCGACGGCCCCCAGCAATCCCAACGGCCTCAACGGCCTCTATTCGCAGGCTGGTGCGATCAACGTGGGACAGACCCCGGTCATGACTCTCGCGCCGTACCCGGGTTGGAGCCTGTCGTCACCGAACGGCCCCGTCGGTTCGTACTGGGATCTCGGCAACATCGCGGTGACGGGAATGACGCAGGCGGACCTCGACGTCCGATTCCTCACCGATCCGGAGTCGACTCCCCCGAACTATGACACCGCGGACTACGGCAAGTTGCTCTACTTCGCTCAGACTGGCCCGACCACCTGGACGGCTGACGTCGGTCCCGTAGTAGGAGTAGTCCCGGAACCATCCACGCTCGCCATCGTCGCAGCGGCAGCCGGCTTCGGTGGCTTCGGTGCCGTCAGCCGCCGGCGGAAGAAGGCCGCGGCCAACGCCCGCAGCCTCTCCATCACGGCCTAAATAGTCTCTCGTCGATACTCCAAGAGACCTGGTCCGTCTCCTGGTCCTGAAGACACGGCGCGTCCACCCGGGCGCGCCGTGTTTTTGTTTTTCCGGAGCTTATCCCCCCGCAGTCGCGAGGCCACTGCAGGCTTCGCCAGGAACGTGCAAGCCCACCGGCCGTGAGGCCGCGGGCTGCCTGGTAGGCGGCTCGGAGACTCCGGATAAAAGATCGCCAGCGATTCCGAGACGGGAGCCCAAAGGCGCCCGGCCCCTGGCCACAAGGTTTACCCGTATTTACTGCGGAATGTGGCGATTTCGAGGCCCGACCAGGTCTGGGCGAGAGACATCACCTACATCCCGTTGCAGCACGGGTTCCTCTACCT
>JBPCTA010000144.1:0-5540 GCA_051006595.1 Pirellulales bacterium | reverse complement strand
CCGGATCCCACCTGCCGCAACGTCAGCCGCACGAGGTCAGTAGCTGCCCTTTCGAAACAATCAAACCATCGAACAGTTACGCGCGGTCGATGTGATCGCCACGCATGATGAACCTGTCATAAGCATCACGTCCTTATGCGTCAATCATCGGAGATGCGGTTTTGAGCCGCTGTACCCTCGAGAGGGTACAGCGTGTGGCCCGCCTCATGTGCCCATGAGCGCGCCTCTCGATCCAGCTTCGCGTGCTCGATGCCCTCAAGGCTCCGCTGGCACTCGGAGATCAGCTCGTTCAAAACCCCCTCGCCCTCCATCAAGTCCGCATGCCTGATCCCATCGGCATGCCCCGGGTCGTACTCGTAGGGCTGCGGCGAGCGGCGGGCGTCAGTGCGAGGGCATCGCGATCCAGAGCGGCACCGTTGCTTTGTCACCCCAGCCGTTGGCGCGACGGATGTCGGTTTCCGTCCGCCGGGGGTCGCGGAGGTAGATGTAGTAGGCATCCAGGCGTTCGAACAGGTCGCCACTGCCGTTCGGCTGGTCACTGACCACCATCGCGGCACCGATGCGCACGTGGAGATACCCGAGCATCAGCTCGTCGTAGGGCCCCTCCGGGACCGTGAACTGTACCGGCAGGAGCGTCTTCTCGCCGCCGATCGTCCGGATGCCGTCTTCGGGGCCCTCGCCCACGATCGAGACGCTGTCCCAGCGGCCGCCACGCTGGATACTGACGTCGACCGTCGGTCCGAGCACGTGGAGCGGCCGATCGGGGCGATAGTTCTGCAGAAAGGCCGTCACGGTTGCCACACCGGCGGTGTCCACGACCACGTCGTCGATGTCGGCGCGGAGATCCTGCATCGCCATTTCCTCGGCGAGCCGCCGCTGGTTGCGTGTGGCTACGACCACCGTCGCCTGCCGACTCGCGATGAGTCCGTCGATGAGGGCCACCACCGCGCCGCAGATCGCGACGCCGGCGAGAAACGGCAGCCATGAGCCGGCCATCCGGGCAACGGACGTCGTGGGTGCAACGGACACGAGATCAGCCGGTGGCGGCTCGAATGCGCACTCTCCCCGCGGTTCGAGTTCGGCGGGGAGCAACGCGGGCAGGCCGGCAGGGTGGGGAGTGTCGGCCGCCATCGTGGCGCACCGACCGCGTTCGATCCAGACGCAGCTGTCGGCGATCGACGCGAGCGTCGGGTCGTGCGTGACGACGACGAGTGCGGTCGTCCGGGTGTCGCGGACCCGCTGCAGAAGGGCGATGATCTCGCGGGCGGCCAGGCCGTCGAGGTCGCCGGTCGGCTCGTCGGCGAGGATGGCGGACGGTTCCGCAGCCAAGGCCCGCGCGAGAGCCACACGACGGTGCTGTCCACCAGAGAGTTCGGCGGGGTAGGCGTCCCACCGGTCGCGGAGGCCCACCTGCCCGAGCAACTCGGTGGCGCGGCTCGCGGCCACGGCCTGCGGCACTCCCGCCAGCACCATCGGCAAGAGCACGTTGTCGAATGCCCGTAATCCCGGGAGCAGCCCGCCGTCTTGAAACAGCAGCCCACTGCCGCCCGCCCGCGCGGCGCTCGTCGCCGCGGGGGTTCGTGCCCGCCATGACTGCCCGGCGAAGAGCACGTCGCCGGAGGTCGGGGCGGTCAGGCCCGCCAGCAGCGCCAGCAACGTCGACTTTCCCGACCCCGACCGTCCGAGGATCGCCACGCACTCGCCGCGAGCGATCCTCAGGCTCACGTCATCAACGGCGGCGAGGGGCCCGCGCGGCGTGGCGTAGACCAAGCTCGCTCGCCGGGCCTCGAGAATCGGTAGCCCGGTCATGCGGACTCGCTGCGGAGCAGGCTCCACGGCTCGCGGCGGGCAGCCAGCCAGGCGGCGATTATGGCGGCCGCGATGGCCGCAGCCGCCACGAGCATCACGCTGATGGCGGCGTAGCGGGCAAGGTCGCCGAACGGTGGAAACTCGAGCGGGATTGCCTGCTGCTCCAGGACGAAGCCGGTCGTCCTCAGGAATGCCGCGATGCTCGCGGCGGCGAGGATGACGCCGGCAAAGGCGCCCGTCACCGCCGCGAGCGCCGCTTCCACGGCGACCGTCGCCACGATATCCCGCCGCGGCACGCCGATCGCGAGCATGGTGCCGAGCTCCCGGCGGCGCTCGGCGAGCATGCCGGTGTAGGCCACACCCACGAGTAGGGACGGTGCCACCAGTGCCACGAGCAGGACCACAAGCCACGTATCGGCCAGCGCCTTCACCGCCTGCCTGACCTCGATCTGGCTGCCGCTTCCCGCGACGACTTTCACCCCGGGCACTGAGGCCGCCGCAAACCGCAGTTCCTCGGGGCCGCGTCCGCTCGCAAGTCGAACGAGCGCGCCGGTGGGCGTTGCCAGCGGGTCGACCGGAAACGGTTCTCCGTTGGCCATGGCCGCTCCGGCCTCGGCAAGCCGCCGGGCGGTGTCGGGCCCCATGAACAGCGACCGCTCGAACGGCCCCGCGCCGGTGAGGCCGAGGCGGCCGTGGACCACGAGTTCGACGCCCTGAAACACGAGCCGCTCGCCGACCGCCTCTGGCCGGCGGCCACCCGCGAGCACGTCGCCCGCTGCGAATGGCCGGTCGAGCCGCTCTCCCACCCAGGGCTGCACGGTGAGGTCGGCCGCAGGATCGAAGACGACGACGTCGATCGGCAGATGCCCGCTCGAGTCCGCTACCTTCACCATCCGCTGGACGGCGACGGACGTCACGACGGGCAGCGCCTTGAGCCGCGCGATGGCCTCGCGCGGCACGGCCTCAGCCGACGGCTCGACGGTGAGCAGCACCGGAGTGAGGTTGGCTGTGACGCCGACCGGGAGGACCACGGCATCCGCTCCGAGGCGGGCGAGGCTGCGATCGAGCGAGCGGCCGATGGCCGCGTGAAACACCAACGCCCCGAAGGCCGCCGCGCCGGCCAGGGCGATGCCGGCCGACAGAAAGCCGAGCCGCCATGGGCGGCGGGCGACGTCGATCACCGCCATGCGGGCGAGCACCGGGAGGTGTGCTCTTCGGCCGCGGCCCGTCATACCGTGCAGCTGCGGCTGTACTTCAGCTCCTCCACCTTCGACGGCACGATCACGCAGTCGTGGTGGCCGCCGAAGTTCGGCATGTAGCCCACCTGCTCGAGCGTGTCCTGCCGAAACACGAAGGCCCCCGACTCCATCCGCTGGAAGCCCGAGAAGATCACGATGGCATACTTGCCGTCGTAGGTGGTGCAGGTGGTCTGCGCGTCCACGCCGATGTTGCGAAACTTCTTGATGATCTTCCAAGTCTTCGTGTCGACGACCACCACGTCGGACTTCATCGGCTTCGGCCTGAGGACCGTGAAGAAGCACTTCGTGCCGTCGAGCGAGTAGTTGAGGTGGAATGGCGAGGGGAACTCACCCTGCCACTCGGGATCCTTGATGAAGGTCGTCCGCTTCCACTGTCGCGGATCTTCGTTCGACGTATCGAACACCGCCACGTTGTTGGCGCGAAGGTTGTTCATCATGCAGAGCCAGTTGCCGTGGGGGTGGAAGCCTGATTCGTGGATCGGATTCCCGACGGCGGGCAGGTCGACGATCCAGGTGTCGGGCGAGTTCGAGATCTTGGTGAGGGGGAAGTTGTCCTGGATGCCCTCGTTGGCCTGCAGGAAACACACGGGCTCCCAGTTTTTTCGATCGACGATGAAGCCGCCGCCGCACATGCGCAGCCCCATCAGCGAGAACCGGTGGCCCGGATCGTGAAGGCAGAAGTCGAGGCCGGTGAGCCCGCGGACGTCATTGCCGGGGACCTGGCCCCGTTCCACGCGGAGCTCCGCCATCGGCGCCATCTCGAAGTTGATCTTGTTGCCGGTGGTGCCTTCGAGGTCGTAGCGGCCGAGGTCGAGACTCGGTGATAGCCGGGTGAGCACGATGCGGCCCCCCTTGGTCCAGGTCGAGCCCAGGTCGTCGGCCTTGGGTTGCCAGTCGCCGCGGAAGGCGGAGAGCACGGTTGTCTTCTCGCTGCCGCGGGCGCGGGAGAAAAATGCCACCACGTCCTTCTGGCCGTCGCCGACAGCGATGCCGGTGCCGTCGGGAAAGGGCACCGTGTGCACCCCGAGCCCGATGCCGGTCGTCTCGGCGATGTCTTCGAGCAGTTCCATCTGGCCGGTCTTGCCGTCGTAGCCCACGCGGTAGATATGGTTGCCCTGTCCCGCCTGGCCGAGCATGCCGTTCTCGCGGATCCGCGTGCGGAGGCCGTACATCAGCACGTTGTCGCCGCCCTGGGTGGAGTTGACGAACTCGAAGCCCTTGTACGGGTCGCCCGAGTCGGCCGGAAACGCCGCGAGGTGGTGCGAGATTGGGCAACTGTCGCCGTAGTTCCAATAGGAAATCCACGCGAGCGTCTTCTGCGCCGCGAGATCGACGGCGTGTGTGCCTCCGCCAAGCTTCTGCGGCGTGAGCAGGATGAAGCGGCCGAGCTGCTCACGAATCCCCTCGGCGCGGGCCTCCTCCACCGCCGGGGTCTCGGCCGCGGCGGCGTTGGCGGTGTGGCCGGCGAGGAACCGCGTCATGCCGAGGGTGCCCGCCCCGGCCAAGCCGGCGGCACCGAAGCGAAACAGACGGCGGCGGGCGAGTTTGGCTGCGAACACGTCGGTCATGGGGAGACTCCGGTTGGCGTTGAAGGGGAGAGATTCGTGTGGAGCGGGCACCCCGCCGTGGCGGCTCCGGGAAAGCCGGCGACCGCGTCCGGGGGCAGCATGCCGCCATCGCCGAGTCGGCTGGCGAGCTCGCGAAACCCCTGCCGCGAGATGCCCGGCCAGATGGCTTCGACGCTGCCGTCAGGACGGACAAGGGCCACGCAGCCGGCCTTGGTCACGCCCCAAGCCGCGGCCAGGCTGCCGTCAGCCTGATCGAGATGCGGCATGGTGAGGCCTGTCGTTTCGAGGAACCGCTCGGAGCTGGCTGTGTGCGTGTCGATCAGCGCCAGGCATGCCGCCCACCGACGCAGATGCGGTTCCACGGCGGTGAATAGCCGTGCGAAGTCCTCGCTGCAGCCGCAGTCGGCCTTGAGAAACAGCACCACGCCGGGCCGGTCGTCGGGGAGCACGCTGTGCCGGAGCGACTCCGGGAGCTGACGCTCCGCAACGGCATTGTTCTCGATCACGTCTTCAGGAGGGATCGCATGCATGCTCGGTCGGCGGGGGGCCGAGCGCTCGACGGCAGCCAAGGTTCCGCGACCGCCGACGCGGACAACTCCCGCAATGAGTGCGACGAGGGCGACAGCGAAGAGGATGGCCGTGCGCATGTCCGCTCGTTGCGGTGGTTGGGTCTCAGGCGGAGTGCCGTGGGGAACGAGCCCGGGCAGGGCTGCCCTGCTTCGACGATGGTTATAGCCGGGCGGTGCGGAAGCCGCGACAGACGGAGGCAGGTCACCGCAGCGAAAGACCCTCGCTTCCTCAGACGGGGTACTTACGGCCGGTCGGCTTTCACGTGACACGCAGTCGAGCGCAAGGCTCACGTGTCTGCAGAAGCGGCGGCAACACGGTCAATCAAGAAGCGGGG
>JBPCTA010000143.1:0-8403 GCA_051006595.1 Pirellulales bacterium | reverse complement strand
CCGGAGGGCGAAGTGATCGCGGTGGCTCCCGAAGGGCCACCGGCGCGGTTCCGGCTCGGCGACGTGCTGCACCGTGTCGTGCAGGCCCACGGCCCCGAGCGGATCGAGACGGCCTGGTGGCGCGGGCCGACGGTCCGCCGCGACTACTACGTGGTGGAGACCGACTCGGGCGAGCGGTTCTGGCTGTTTCGCCGGCTGCACGACGGCGGCTGGTTTCTGCACGGGATGTTCGCATGAGTGGGGCTCGATCGAAAGGAGTGAGATCATGAGTGATGCCAGCGATATCGGGCCGCGGTATGCGGAGTTGCACTGCACGAGCAACTTTTCATTTCTGGAGGGGGCGTCGCATCCGGAGGAGCTCGTGCGGCGGGCGCAGGCCCTCGGCTACGAGGCGCTGGCGATCACCGATCGGGGCACGCTCGCCGGCATCGTGCGGGCGCATGCCGCGGCCAAGGATGCGGAGATCAAGCTGATCGTGGGGGCGACCCTCGAACCGGTCGATGCACCGCCGCTTGTGCTCTGGGCCGCCGACCGCACGGGCTATGCCAACCTCTGCCGGCTGCTCAGCAAGGGGCACATGCGCCGCGCGGAGACCGCCGGCTCGCCGCCGAATCCGCGGGCCGAGATGGCAGCCGGCCGCTCCGGCGGTTGCCTCGTGACGCTCGACGACGTGGCGGCTCATGCTGTCGGGCTGCTGGCGGGAGCCGTGATGCCGAGGATAGCGCGGGCTCTCCCTCACGATGGCGTCGATGACGCTGCCAGTGGGCTTCGCGACTGGAAAGACGTATTCGGCGACCGGCTCTGGATGCTCGCCGAGGTGGCCCTCGAGGGCGACGACGACGACCGGCTCGAGTGGCTCGAGCGGGTGGGCCAGCGTGCGGGGGTGCCGCTCGTGGCCGCGGGCGATGTTCGCTACCACGAACGATCGCGGCTGCCGCTCTGCGACGCCCTGGCGGCGGTGCGGCAGGGCCAGACGATCGAGGCGATCCGCGACACGCTCCTTTCCAACGGCGAACGCCACCTCCACGAGCGGCGGCGGATCGCCGGACGGTTCGCCGCGCTGCCCACGGGCCGCGGCACGGTCGATGTGGCCGGCCGACGGTTTCTCTGGCCCGCCGCCGTGGAGCGATCGGCCGAAATCGCCGCCCGCTGCAGCTTCTCGCTCGACGAGCTGAACTATGAATATCCCAGCGCCATCGTGCCGGCCGGCCGCACGGCGGCCGACCACCTCGCCGATCTCGCCTGGAAGGGCAGCCGCAAGCGGTATCCCGATGGCGTGCCGGAGAAGGTGCAGGAGCTGCTGCGACATGAGCTCGCGCTCATCGCCGAACTCGGCTACGAGGCCTACTTCCTCACGGTGTTCGACATCGTGCGGTTCGCCCGCCGCCGCGGCATCCTCTGCCAGGGCCGCGGCTCGGCGGCCAACTCGTGCGTCTGCTACTGCCTGGGGATCACGTCGGTCGATCCCGCGCGGATGAACGTGCTCTTCGAGCGGTTCGTGAGCCGCGAGCGGCGGGAGGCGCCCGACATCGACGTTGACTTCGAACACCACCGCCGCGAGGAGGTGCTGCAATACATCTACGACACCTACGGCCGCTCGCGGGCGGCGATGACGGCCGAGGTGATCTCATATCGGCTGCGGTCGGCCACCCGCGACCTCGCCAAGGCGCTCGGCTTCTCGCTTGACCGGGTGGAGGCGATCGCCGGCGTGATCGACGTGGGCGACCGCGTGGAGGACCTGCCGACGAGGCTGACCGAGGCGGGGCTCGACCCCGCGAGCGACGCGTGCACGAGGCTCGCGACGCTCGTCGGCGGCCTCGTCGGCTTTCCTCGCCACCTCGGCCAGCACGTGGGCGGGATGGTGATGACGCAGGGCGAACTCTGCGAACTCGTGCCGATCCAGCCGGCCACGATGGAGGGCCGCTCGATCGTGCAGTGGAACAAGGACGACCTCGACGAACTCGGAATCCTCAAGGTGGATTGCCTCGCCCTCGGGATGCTCACGGCGATTCACCGGGCGTTTGACCTCGTGAAGGGCTCGGGTGGACCCGACCTCACGCTCGCCACCGTGCCGTCCGAAGACCCGGCCGTCTACGAGATGATCTCGCGGGCCGACACGGTGGGCGTGTTTCAGATCGAGAGCCGGGCGCAGATGAGCATGCTGCCCAGGCTCAAGCCCGCCTGCTTCTACGATCTCGTGATCGAGGTGGCGATCGTGCGGCCGGGACCGATCCAGGGCGACATGGTGCATCCGTATCTCAGGCGACGCGCGGGCGAGGAGCCGGTGTCGTATCCCAACGATGCGATCCGCGAGGTGCTGGAGAAGACGCTCGGCGTGCCGCTCTTTCAGGAACAGGCCATGCGGCTGGCGGTGGTGGCGGCGGGATTCACGCCGGGCGAAGCCGATCAGCTCCGACGGGCGATGGGCGCCTGGCGGCGGCCGGGCGTGATCGACGAGTTTCACCGGCGGCTCGTCGACGGCATGCTCGCCCGCGGGCTCTCCAAGCAGTTTGCCGAGCAGGTCTTCAACCAGATCCGCGGCTTCGGCGAATATGGCTTCCCCGAATCGCATGCCGCGAGCTTCGCGCTCTTGGTCTACGTGTCAGCCTGGCTGAAATGCCATCACCCGGCGGCGTTCACGGCGGCGCTGCTCGGCAGCCAGCCGATGGGGTTTTATGCGCCGGCGCAGCTCGTTCGCGATGCGCGAGCCCACGGCGTGGCGGTGCTGCCGGCCGACGTGAATGCGAGCGGCTGGCATGCGTCGCTGGATCCACGTGGGAAAAGCCATTCACGGCCGTTCTCCACATCATCCACCCCCGGGCCGGCAATTCGGCTGGGGCTCGAGCAGGTGCATGGCCTCGGTGAGGCGGCGGGGCGACGGATCGAGGAGGCACGCCGCGAGGGTCCCTACCTGCTGCCGCGAGATCTCGTGCGGCGGGCGGAGATCGATCGCGAGTCGCTGCTGCATCTGGCGAGAGCCGGGGCCCTCGCCTCGCTCGGGCTCGACCGTCGCCGCGCCGTGTGGGAGGCGCTCGCCCCGCAGGAACGAGCCGGCCGGCAACCGCTGTTCGATAGGCTCGACGACGGCGACGACGATGGCGATGAAGACGCCCTGCTCCTGCCGCCGACGACCAGGCAGGAGGAGGTGATCGCTGACTACAAGACGGGCGGCCTCTCGCTCGCCGCCCATCCGCTCGAGTTCGAGCGCGACTGGCTCGCGTCAATCGGCATTTCGTCGATCGAGGAGGCGGTGGCGGCGCCGGAGGGGCGGCGGGTGAAGATCGCCGGCATCGTGCTCACACGGCAGCGGCCGGCCACGGCGAAGGGGCTCTTCTTTCTCACGATCGAAGATGAGACCGGCGCGGCGAACGTGGTGGTCTATCCGGACGTTTGGGAGGCGGCGCCGCATCCGGCTCGCCGGGCGGCGGTGCTCGTGGTGCACGGCCGCATCCAGAGGCGGGGCACGGTGGTGCACGTGCTGGCGACACAACTCGACGCGGCGATGCCGGCCCGGGGCGGAGCTTCTGATGACGGCCTGGCATCCTCCATCACTCCTCCGCTCGCGGCCCTGCCGCGGATGTCTCGAGATTTCTGCTGAGCACGCCGCTCGTCCGCAGCCTTTCTTCCCGACGTGGGGCTTTCGCGCGGTGGGTTTTGATGCCGTGCTCCGCGGCGTACAACACTCTCCATGGCCGCCTGCTCCGCCCCCGTCGTCCGCACCGATCTGCCACTCGGGCCACCGATCCGCGGCAAGGTTCGCGACTGCTATTCGCGCTCCGGCGGTCGGCACGGCGACGCGATGCTGATCGTGAGCACCGACCGGATCAGCGCCTTCGACTGGATTCTGCCCACGCCGATCCCCGACAAGGGCCGCGTGCTCACCGCGATCTCGGCCTTCTGGTTCGACCTGCTCGCCCGCGGCCCCAGCCCGATCGCCCACCATCTGCTCACGACCGATGTTGACGACATGGATCTCCCGGCGAGCGTGGATCTCGAACCACTCCGCGGTCGCACGATGCTCGTGAAGCGGGCTGAGGTGATTCCATTCGAGTGCGTCATCCGCGGCTGGCTCGCCGGCTCCGGCCTCGCCGAGTATCGCGCCAGCGGCACGATCTGCGGAGAGCCGCTGCCGCCCGGCCTCGTCGCCGGCGGTCGGCTCCCCACACCGATCTTCACGCCCGCCACGAAAGCCGCGAGCGTCCACGACGAAAACGTGTCGTTCGCGGTGATGGCCGAGCGGATCGGCACCGCGCTTGCCGACACGCTCCGCGGCCAAAGCCTCGAGGTCTATGCGCGTGGCGCCGCGCATGCGGCCGCCCGGGGTATCGTGGTCGCCGACACGAAGTTCGAGTGGGGCCGACTGCCAGATGGCTCGTTGATCCTCGTGGACGAGGTGCTCACGCCCGACAGTTCGCGATTCTGGCCGGCGGCGACAGCCGGGGCGGGTCGCGTGCCCGACTCATTCGACAAGCAGTTTGTTCGCGACTGGCTCGAAGGCAGTGGCTGGGACAAGTCGAGCGAGCCCCCTGCCCTGCCCGCCGACGTGGTCGCCAAGACCCGCGACAAGTATCTCGAAGCCTGCCGCCTGCTCACCGGCTCGCTCCCCGCCGGGGTCGAATAAGTCCGCCGGCGTCGAGTGATCCGGCAGCGTCGGCACGGGGACTTCTGGCCTAGGGTCACCCCCGGTTCGAAACTAGACTCTGGGTGTCCGTCACGCTCCTCCCCGCCCCTCCTCACGCACCACCCATGCTCCGCTACTGGACTGCCGGAGAATCCCACGGCCCCGCCCTCATCGCCCTCGTCGATGGCTTTCCCGCCGGGCTGGCGGTTGACAAGCCGGCGATCGATCACGAACTCATCCGTCGTCAGGGCGGTTATGGCCGCGGTGGCCGGCAGCGGATCGAGACCGACACCGTCACTTTTCTCTCCGGCCTCTGGAAGGGCGTCACGCTCGGCAGTCCGCTGGCCCTCGAGGTGATCAACAAGGATGCCAAGCTCGAACGTCTCGAGGAGGTGGAGCGGCCACGGCCCGGCCATGCCGACCTGCCCGGCTCGATCAAGCATCTCGGCGGCGTGCGCGCCGTGCTCGAACGGGCCAGTGCCCGCGAAACCGCGGCCCGGGTCGCCGCCGGGGCCCTCGCCAGGCAGCTGCTGTCGGCCTTCGGGATCGAGGTTGCCGGCTGGGTGACCGAGCTCGGGCCGGTCGTGCTCGGCGATCGAGCAGGATCGCTCGCGGAGTTGCGCACCCTCCGCGATTCGAGCGAGATCTACTCGCTTCACCCGGAGCGGGATTCCGAAGTCACCGCCCTGATCGACACGATCGGCAAAGAGGGCGACACGCTCGGCGGCATCGTGGAGGTTCGTGTCGACGGCCTGCCGATTGGCCTGGGCACTCATGCCCAGTGGGATCGCAAGCTCGATGGCCGGCTGGCACAGGCCGTGATGGCGGTGCAGGCCATCAAGGGTGTCGAGATCGGCATGGGCTTCGAGGCGGCCCGCCGCCGCGGCTCCGAAGTGCATGATCCGATTCATTACGACCCGGCGGCCCGCGGGACCGCGCAGCTTGGATTCACGCGGCCGACGAACAATGCCGGCGGCCTCGAGGCGGGGATGACCAACGGCCAGCCGCTCGTGGTCCGGGCCGCGATGAAGCCGATCAGCACGCTGCGGAAGCCGCTGGAGTCGGTGAATCTGCGAACGAAAGCGACGGAAGACGCGGCTTACGAGCGGAGCGACGTGTGTGCGGTGAGTGCTGCGAGCGTGATCATCGAGAGCGTGGTGGCATTCGAAGTGGCCGTCGCGCTGGTCGATAAGTTCGGCGGCGACAGCGTCGAGGAAATGACCGCCCGCTGGAAGCTCTATCACGAGCTGGCTCGGAGTCGCTGTCCACGGCCCGATGGAACGGGTCTCTTGAACGGGCCTCTTGGAAAGGCCTCTTGGAGGAACAGGGATGTTCATCGAGAAGTCGGCCGAAAGGATTCGGCTGGCGCGCATCATGTTTGTGGTCGTCGGACTGCTGCCGTGCGCGGCCGTGATTGGCTGGGCTGTGCATCTCCGGTCGGAGGCCCATCGTGACGCGGTTCGCGGGGCATGGGAGAAGGCCGTCGGGCTGCCCCTTGAAGTCGGCTCCATCGAGCATCCCCATCCGGGCGTCGTGCGGGCCAGCGGCTGTGCGATCGTGACCTCGGCGCGGGAGCCTCTGCTCGAGATCCCGACGGTGGAAGTCGAGGCGGCCGCCCATGAGGATCGGATTCGGATCGATGTCGCCCGAATCGATGCCGCGACGGCCGCGGTGCTCGCAGGTCTCGGCCGCGAGTGGCTGCGGGGCGATATCCGGCATCCACGCAACTGCGTGATCGAGGTCGCCGACTTTGCCTGGTCGAATGGCGGCGAGGCCGAGGACCGCTCCCATTCTGCTACGGCCATCCCGCTGCGGATCGAGTGCGTGGCCCGCGGCAAGACCCGTGCGGTTCGCGTCGTCCGCCGTGCCGCCGTCGAAGACGAGCTCCGCATCGTTCGGACGCTGGGCGACGGCACCGGCGGTGACGACGAGCGCATGGAACTGGATGCCACCTGGGCCGAGGCGATCCCGTTGACCATCCTCGCGGCCATCGCGGGCTGGAGTCCGGATCCGATCGCGGCGGCTGGATCCTCGGCGGAGGCTGTGGGCGACGTGCATGCCAGTCGCGACGGCCATGGCTGGGACGGCACGGCGCGAGGCCGAGTGGACGGCATCGAACTCATGCCGTGCGCCGCGTTGCTCAAGGCGACGGCCTCGGGCATGGTCACCGTCCTGATGGATCGGCTCGCCTGGCGCGACGGACGCGTGGACGAGGCGGTGATCGAGTGCACCACGACCGAAGGCTGGGTCGATGCACCTCTGTTTGACAGGCTCGTCATCGCCCTCGGCTGCAAGCCCGGGCCTGCAGCGGTCAGTTCGGCCGGCCTGACCACGCGGGCCTTCGACCAGGCAGGTTGCGTGCTGCGGCTGCGCGACGGCCAACTCGAACTGCAGGTGTCGCCGACCCTGCCCGGAGGCTTGGCATCCTCGGGAGGCGCTTCATTGCTCCAGCCACCGGCAGCCGCCGTGCCGTTTGATCGACTGGCATGGATGCTGTCGCCGCCCTCGGCCGCCTTCGTGCCCGCTGGCGGCCCGGGTGCCTGGTTGATGTCGATCCTTCCCGCCCGCGATCCAGCGCCACCCCCACAAGGAGGAGTCAGGGCGACAAATCCAGCATCCCAAGGGGGTGGGCGGGGTTTTTGACGCAGTTTTGACAGGCATCAGACCCGAGCCTGACGGCCCCCCGCTGCCCAAGAAGTCGTTCTGTCGTCAGAGTGTGGGGGCTGCCGATGACGGCAGGAACGACTGGCCCGGAAACGGCTCCGACGGCGTTCGATAAATCCCCCCTGCATTCGAGGTCGCATGATGGCGTCTCGCCCCCACTCCACGCACGCCGCCGATGACTCGGCGATCCTCGACAGGCCGTCCTCGCATCGCGGTCGGCAGTCAGCGACGGCCATGGTCGATGCCGGCGAGGAGTTCGGCCGCTCGGCCATTCACGATCCGCTCGAATCAGACGGCGGCGCGGCGACGGAGCCCCGGCATGAGCCGCGGCGGGAAGGAGCCCGCGACACCTGGCGGGATCTCGACTGGCCAGTCGTGATCTGGATCGGTGGCGTGCATCTCGCGGCGCTTGCAGCCCCCTTTTATTTCACCTGGTCCGGTCTCGCCATCTGCCTGTTTCTCTACTGGGTCACCGGTGGCCTCGGTGTCTGCCTCGGCTATCACCGGCTGCTCACGCACGGCAGCTTCCAGACCTCCCCCGCCATGCGGTTCGTCTTCGCATTTCTCGGCGGCATTTCCGGCGAGGGCTCGGCGCTGGTCTGGGTCGCCAATCATCGCAAGCATCATGCCTTCAGTGATCACGACGGCGATCCGCACTCGCCCCGTGACGGCGGCTGGTGGTCGCACATGCTCTGGCTCTTCCCCCGGCATTCGACGGCCGAGGTGGCGGCGCACACGAAGCGGTGGGCGCCCGATCTCGAACGGGATCGCGGGGTTCGCTTTCTGCACGTCACATTCCTGCTCTGGCATTTTCTGATCGGGGCCGCCCTGCTCGCTTCGGGCTGGCTGCTGTACGACAAATACACCGGGATCTCGTGGCTGGTGTGGGGGCTCGCGGTGCGGATGGTGATCGTGTTTCACATCACGTGGTTCGTAAACTCGGCGACCCACATGTGGGGCTACCGGAACTACGAAACGACCGACGACTCCCGCAACCTTTGGTGGGTGGGCCTGCTGGCCTTTGGCGAGGGCTGGCACAACAACCACCACGCCTACCAGCGGATGGCCGCCCACGGCCACAAGTGGTGGGAGGTCGACGTCACCTACTGGGCGATCCT
>JBPCTA010000142.1:0-5696 GCA_051006595.1 Pirellulales bacterium | reverse complement strand
CGAACGGTCACGAAATAATATAAGTGAAACCCGTGCCCCAGAGCCGGCGTATGACGCCAGCGAAGGCAGGATGCCGAAGCGCCGGCGGCATCCGAGTGAGCGAAGCCCAGGATGGGCGCAGCGAACGTCCGGCGACGGGGCACGGGCAGCCCCTCGCCGCGCACCACAGGACACCCGCGGCCTTACGGCCGGTCGGCTTGTACCGGAACCCGCGGCCTCACGGCCCGTCGGCTTGTACCGGAGCCCGCGGCTCGCGGTGACGCGGCTCGGGCAGCCCTACGGCCACCACCGCCCCGGCAGCGATCACGGCCGCTCCCGCCACGAACACGTGGCGAAACCCGAACTGGTCAACGGCCAGGCCCACAAGCGGGGAAAGCACGAACGGCGCGGCCAATGCGGCCCCCACGATGCTCACATACCGGGGATGGTCGACTGGTCTCGGGGCAAGTTCGAGCGCGTAGTTCGTGAGCATCTTGAGCGTGATCGGATTGAGGCCCAGCGGCACGTAGACGAGCCAGAACCACCGCACCGCCGCGGCATGCGGAAAGAGCGAGAGCGCCGTCACCACGAGGGGCGTGAGCGACGAGAGCGCCACCAGCCAGATGAGGACGATCCGCGTGCCCCGTCGGTCTGAAACCGGTCCGGCGACGAGACTCACCAGACCGGTGGCCGTGTTCTGCGTGACGACCCAAGCCAGCAGGCTGGCGGCGACGCTCCCCAGACGGTCACGGGCGAATGCCTGGTAGTGAGGAAAGAGCATGAGCACCGCGGAGAAGCAGGCGGCCACGATGGCGAGCCGTACCAGACCGCGATCGGCCGCGATCGTCGCCCGCCAGGCCGCGAGGCCCTGCCCCGCCGACGCGATCAGGCGAGGCCACCAGCCGCCGTGGGCATCGCTGTGTTGCACCGCCCCGACCGCCGCGTCGGCCGGCTCGTCGAGCATCAAGGGTGCCAAGGCCGCCAACGCGAAGAAGGCGGCCGTCGCGGCGAAGATCTTCGGAAAGCCGTCGGGATCGGTGAGCCACGGCCCGAGTAGCAGGATCGCGGCCGCGATCGCCAGCACGCTGCCGATCGTCGTGCTCACCACCATCGCCCGGCCGCGATGCCCTGCCGCGATCAGCTTTCCTTGGAGTGCCGCGGCCACCAGCTGATTGAGTCCGTTGACGGAGGAGAAGGCCGCGTAAACGACGAGAAACAGCGCCGCAAGAAGGTCTGGCCTCCGTACCTGCAGCGGCCCCCAGGCGGCGGCCAGCACCGCGAAGCAGGCCGCCATCCCCAGGCTCGTTCCGACGAGCGTCCACTTCTTCACCGGTCGCCGCGACAGCGGCCCTGAGAAGAACAGCGGGGGCACACTCTGACCGCCCCGGTTGAGAACGGGCAGGAGGCCGCGGAGGAAACCGGAATCGACGACTGCGTCGAGCACCGCCGGCATGATGATCGTCTCGGTCTTGAAGATCCAGCCGACCCGGACCACGACCTGGTAGCACTCCAACCAGAACGTGTTTCGGGCCTCGCGAGCCCTATTGCCGGGGGCCGCGGTGGAGAATTCCGACAGTGGCGGGATAGGATCAAGATCGGTCGTGTCGTCGCCCATCGTCGCCGCAGCATGAGGGTTTTTTTCGATGTCGTCCATCCGCGCCGTCTGCGTCGCCGTCATCCTGCTGTGGCCCACCGCCCGAGCCGGCGACGTGCCGGTGTGGTTCGGCACCTACACAAACTCCAAGACGAAGTCGCAGGGCATCTACGGAGCCCGCTTCGACACCGACCGCGGCACGCTCACGCCGCCGGTGCTCGCCACCCCTGCGCGGAATCCGTCGTTCCTCGCCTTCCATCCGCGGCTGCCGATGCTCTACGCGGTGGCGGAGATCGCCGCCGACGACGGCACACCGGGGGGCGCCGTCGAGGCCTTCGCGGTCGACGGGACGACGGGGGCGCTCGAGTCCCGCGGCGCCACGTCGACCGGCGGTCCCGGCCCGTGCCACGTCGCGGTGGATGCCGACGGCCGGGTTGTGCTCGCGGCCAACTACGGCGGCGGGAGCGTGGCTTGTCTGGGAATTGCGGCGGACGGGGGGCTCGAGCCGCTCGTCTCAGGTGACGGCTCCAGCGGCCTCCTGCACCATGCCCTCGACCGCGCGGGCGAGACGGGCCTCCATCCCAAGCGGCAGGAGAAGCCCCATGCCCATTCGGTTGACGTGTCGCCGAATGGCCGGTTTGCGATCGTCTGCGACCTCGGCCTCGACACGGTCTTTGTGCACGCGGTCGATGCCACTCGCGCGGTCCTGGCACCGCACACCGCCACGCGGACGACCTTCGGTGCCGGCCCGCGACACTTCGCCTTTCATCCGCAGGGCCGATTCGGCTACTGCGTCAACGAGCTCGATCTCACTGTGACCGGCTTCGCCGTCGATGAAGAGGCCGGCAGGCTCACCCCCTTGCAGACGCTCTCCACGTTGCCCGACGACACGGGCGACCGGACGGGATTCACCGCCGCCGAGATCGCGGTGCACCCATCGGGTCGCTTCCTCTACGCGAGCACCCGGGGGCCCGACACGATCGCGGTCTATCGGATCGACGAGGCGACGGGACGGCTGAGATTTACGGGCGTCGAGCCGATCCGCGGAAAAACACCCCGCCACTTCGCGATCGCTCCGGGCGGAATGTTTCTGCTCGCCGCCGGTCAGCAGTCGAACACGGTCGCCGTGTTTGCGATCGACCAGGAGACTGGCGGGCTCGCGTTCACGGGCACGTCGAACGACGTGCCGAGCCCGGTGTGCATCGCCTTTCGGCCATGAACGGCCCGCCCCGCCACGGACAATCTCCATGCAACCTCAGATCCTTTTTTGGTCCCGGTGTCTGGCGGCCAGCGTCATCGTCCTGACGACGGCGGTCATCGGCTGCGATGCCGCACGACCACCGCACCCCGCCGTGGGCCGCGGGATGGGGCCGCTTCCGCTCGTCTCGCTCGACGATACGTCGCTGCCCGTGCCCACACTCGCGGGCCGGGTCACGCTCCTCAACTTCTGGGGCACCTGGTGCCCGCCCTGCCGCCGGGAGCTGCCGGGGCTCGTGCGCATCGCGGAACGCTTGGCCAAAGAGCCGCGGTTCCACCTCGTGGCCGTCTCGTGCGGATCCGGCGGCGACGCCGACCTTGGCCGCGAGACCAAGGCGTTTCTCGCCTCGCGGCAACTCCCGATCGCCGCCTGGGGCTTTGCCGATCCGCTCGCCACGACGCTGTTCGCGTCGGCCTATGCACTCGAGGCGTTTCCGACCACGTATCTGATCGGGCCCGATGCCCGGGTGCGGCGGGTGTGGACCGGCTACCGTTCGAGCGACGAGGCCGACATTGCCGCGTCGATCGTGGCGTTGCTCAGGGAACTGCCGGCGGAGAACCTGGCTGAGGAGCGGACTTCGCTGCCGTGAGCCGGCCGAGCGTGTCGATGAGTTCGCGGGCGGCCCGCGGCGGATCGGCCGCCCGCGTCACTGCCGATGCCACCGCCACGCGGCTGACACCGAGCTCGACGAGCGCCGGGAGGCTCTCGGCGGTGACGCCCCCGATCGCAAAGGTGGGCAGGGAAATCTCCCCGGAGACCGTCCGCAGAAACTCCGGCGGGGCGTGAACGGCGAACGATTTCGTCGCCGACGGGAAGCAGGGTCCGATACCAAGGTAGTCGGCGCCGTCGGCCACGGCCGCCCGGGCCTCGTTTGCATCGTGCGCGGTGCGGCCGACGAGCGGGCCCGGCCCGATCACGCGGCGGGTGAGCACCACCGGCAGGTCATCCGCCCCCACGTGAGCGCCGTCGGCGTTGACAGCGGCCGCCACGTCGACGCGATCATTGACGACGAGCAGCGGCCGCTCGCCAGAGCCGCCACGCCGCACGATCGCCAGGGCCGTGCGGACACGGTCGACGAGCACCGGCACGGGCAGCGACTTATCGCGAATCTGAAACATCGGCACGCCCGCCTCGACGAGTGACTCCATCATCCGCGCGAAAGCCGCCGCATCGTCCCGACCATCGACGAGCACGCAGAGACTCACGCCCGCCAACCGCTCCCGGGCATCGACGGCCACGACCGCCGCCCGTTCGAGCGTGTAGAGGCGGTACCGAATCGCCTCGAAGACCGTCGCCGTGTCGGCCGCCACCACGGCGGCACATTCCTGCAGGCTCCGCAGCGCCTGCGCGGCCCGCGCGGCATTCGCCGCGACAAGATCGCCGAGGCTGCCGCGGGTCAACGACGCGGCCGCCTCCAGGCCGACACCCACGTCGCCGCCCACGTCGCGGGCGGCGATCCGCGACCGCAGATCCTCGTGGGCGAGCACCCCTGCCAGGTCGTGCCGAAGATTCTTGGCGAGGCCCGTGAGATGCTGGTCGTCGAGGCCAAATCGGAGCACGTCCTCGAGCACCCGCAGAGCTTCGCCCGCCCGGTTGGCCGAGGCGTCGATCGCCCGCCAGACGCCGGCCGCCCCATACCCGCCTGTTCTGCCAGATTCGCGCGGTTCCATGATTTCCCCCCGTTGTAGCACGCCCCACTCGCCTTGGTGAAAGCCGCTGCCGCACCTACACTCCCGGCCCCCGAAAACGCTCCGGATCGACTCCCATGGTCGCCGTCCGCTACCTCACCCTCCTCTGGCCGGGCCTCCCGTGGCTCTGGCTCCGGGGCAGCCTCGCCGGGCTGGTGCTCGCGCTGGCGTTTGCGGTGTCGCTGGAGATCGCGGTCATCGCCACCTGGATCTGGCCGGGGCTCGTCGAACTCCCGGTCACCATCGGCCTCTGGGCGTCAACCGCGGCCATCTGGCTGATCGCCCTCGTGTCGGCCGCCTCCGCGTTTCCGCCGGCGATTCCAATGGTGCGGGGTGCGGACGCTGACGCGCTCTACGTGAGGGCACGGGATGCCTATCTCGCCCGCGATTGGCTTCAGGCAGAGACACGGCTCCGAGAGCTGCTCGATCTGTCGCCGACCGACGGGGAGGCCCAGCTCCTGCTCGGCGGGCTGCTGCGCCGCCTCGGAAGAAAGGATGAAGCCCGGCAGGCACTCGAAAAACTCGCCCGCAGCGACTCCGGATCGGCCTGGCGGCGGGCCATCGCCCGGGAACTGGCAGCGATTTCTGGCGGGACAGGCACCTCCGGGAGCTCCGCTCCCAGCCGCGACGCAGACGACTCCGACGCGATCGTGCTGCCGATTCACGATGAGTCCAGCACGGCCCGCGGCCGGACTGAAGCAGCCTGAAACCCGCGAAAGATCGCGATTTCAACGGCAGCCACGCGCTGTGACAGACTTTCCGGGCCGACAGTCCTAGAATCCTCTGATGGGTTTGGCGTAAGGTTTGCTGCTCTCGAAAGATCGGGGCGGCGACTGCCTGATTGGCACGCCGGCCCGGCCGTTCAGATCGAGGCGTTTCGGGTCAGATCCGCCGCCTCGGTTTGCATCACGCACCTCGGTTTCCGCACAGGACTTTTGCCCATGTACGAGCGTTTTACGGACCGTGCCCGGAAAGTCATGCAGCTGGCCAACCAGGAGGCCCAGCGGTTCAACCACGAGTACATCGGCACCGAACACGTTCTGCTCGGCCTCATCAAGGAGGGCAGCGGCGTCGCGGCGAACGTGCTCAAGAATCTCGATATCGACCTGCGAAAGATCCGCATGGAGGTCGAGAAACTGGTGCAAAGCGGCCCCGACATGGTCACGATGGGCAAGTT
>JBPCTA010000141.1:0-5218 GCA_051006595.1 Pirellulales bacterium | reverse complement strand
GGGCGAAACGAACGTCCGGCGACAGGGCATGGGCAGCTCCGAGCCCCCCGAACGTCCGGCAACGGGGCATGGGTAGTCCCGAGCCGTACAGCAGGGCTGCCCGCGGCCTTACGGCCGGTCGGCTTTCACGCAGCGGTTCGAAGCCTACTCGACCGCCATCACGAGGCCGATGTCGTCGCTGCCATCAGAACTCCCGCCATTCGGTAGCGTCGGCCCGCCGTCGTCATCGCCATCGGGACCGACCGAGTAGGCCGCGAGTCCCGTGTCGCTGCGGTGCATCGCCAGCGGCTTCCCAGCCGCGGCGAACGGGTCGGCCGGCATCGTGAATGACGCGTCCACGAACGCCGCCGGCTCCAGCGGCAGGATGCCCTTGGCGAGTCGCTGCCGCGTGGCTGCCACGAGCACCGCGGCCGCACGATGCTCGGCCTCGTTTCGAAGCCGAGTCCGAAACACACCCCCAACCGCCGGAACGACGAGGGTCGAGAGCACGCCGGGCGGATGGGCCGCGATCTCACGCTCGATCTCGTCCGTCGCGGTCTTGACGGCGGCGTAGTCTCGCATCACGTCGCGGGCTTCCTCCAGTTGCTGGAAGCGGCGCATCAGCCTTCGATAGCCGACGAGATCGCCTTCGAGAAAAAACACGCGGAAGATCGGGCCGATGTCTCCGAGCCTGGCGGAACCACTGTCCTGCTCGAACACGTTCGCGGAGGCTATTCCCCCATCGGCGAACCCCGCGAACATTGTCAGCCCGAAGGCCTCCTCGCCGTAGAGGCTGGGCAGGAGTTCCATCGGCCGCTCGACGAGATCACGGACCTCAGGCGAGTCGAGCAGCGGTGCATCGTCAACGCCCATCCGGGGCAGCACTTCGGCGAGCGTCGCGAGCGCCAGATGATCGATCGCCACACCGACGAGGTACGAGATCATGATGGGCTCCGACGCCGCCTGGCGTGCGAGCCGCTGGATCCGCGCGACGTCAGCCAGGGCATCCGCGGGCCGGCCCTCGGCGGCAGCCCGCCGCGCGGCCAGCGCCAGGAGCCTGCCCTCATTCCGCATGCCCTGGATTTCCGGGAGCAGCATGTCGATCCCCGGCCGGGTCCACGAGCGGGTGAACCGGCAGACGTCGCGGTCGGTTGCCCGGCGAATCGTGTCGAGCGTGGCAGCATGACGAACGAGAAAGGCCGTCACCTCGTCCCGCAGCACATCGCCCTGCTTGTGAATTGGTGACTCCCCGGCATTGAACTCTTTGTCGGCCGCGATCGCCGCGGCGGCTTGGACGTGCAACGGGGCCGCGTTCCGGTCCTCGGCCATGATCGGTGGCAGATTCGCATGCATGATGTTGGCCGCCTCGAGTCTCAGGTAGGGAGCCTGGGCCTGCACCGCATTGTCGAGGATCAGGAGCACGCCCACGGTCACCGCCTTGGTGATCATGCAGAGCGCCACCAGGCCAACGAGCGGCCAGCGGGCCGCGGGCGGATCGCCACCGTCCCGTGAACCGAGGCCGGCGCGCACGATCCAGGCTCCGCCGATGAGGAGCGAGAGGAGCATCGTGACAGCATGGGGAAACCAGTTCGTCTGGATCCGCATGCCGAAGGCCAGCCACGAGGTCGCGGCCACGATCGGCAGCACAGCGATCACCGGCAGGCCCGCCCCAATCGCCGCCAGCAGGGCCTTGAGCCAGCCGCGTTGCACCCGCGCGGCGGCGGCCGTGCAGGCGGCCGTCCAGAGCAGCCCCGCCAGTGCGGCACACAGAAAAAACAAGAAATGTCCCATCGAAGCCACTCCGAATGCCGGGGAATCTTGAGCGGTGCGGTGACTGTTTTCGGGATTCCGCCACCGCCTGACAGGTGCGGTTGGTGTCGCTCGCCACCGTCCAATCGCCTATCCTGACGGCACGCATGCCCTGACCGCCATTCTGCCCTCTGGAAGACCCTTCGCACCATGGCCGACACAGACCCGACCGATCCTGCATCCTCGACCGCCGCCGCGGCAAAGCCCTCGGCCGTGGAGGTCGCCAAGACCGCGAGCAACTACCTCAAGGGCGATATTCCCCAGGAGCTCGCCGACGCCACTCCGGGCTTCGGCAAGGCGAGCGTGCAGCTGCTCAAGAATCACGGCACCTACCAGCAGGACGACCGCGAGGCCCGCAAGGCCCGGGATGGCGCCAAGAGCCAGCGCGAGATCTCCTTCATGATCCGCACCTGCGTGCCCGGCGGAAAACTCACGGCCGAGCAGCTCCTCTCGGCGATGGACATGGGCGACGAGCTGGGCAACGGCACGATCCGGCTCACGACCCGTCAGGCGATCCAGCACCATGGCGTGGTGAAGGGCGATCTCAAGAGCTTCATGCAGCAGGTCCATACGAACCAGATGACCACGCTCGCGGCCTGCGGCGACGTGGAACGAAACATCATGTGCTGCCCCGCGCCGATCCATGGCGACCCCGTCCGCGACCAGATGCAGGCCAAGGTGGACGAACTCGCGAAGCACCTCGCACCGCGAACCCGGGCCTATTACGAGATCTGGCTCACCGATCCCGACACCGGCGAGAAGACGCTCGCCGGCGGCACCTCGGGCGACAAGGACATCGCCGCTGGTTCAGACGACGTCGAGCCGATCTACGGCCGCACCTACCTGCCCCGGAAGTTCAAGACGGCTTTCGCGCTCCCTGAAGACAACTGCGTCGATGTCTATGCCAACGATCTCGGCTTCCTCACGATTCACGAGCAGGGAAAGATCCTCGGCTACAACGTCCTCGCCGGCGGCGGCATGGGCGTGACGCCAAGCGCCGCCAAGACCTTCCCTGCGCTCGCCAAGCGGCTCGGCTTCGTGCCTCCGGAAGACGTGTGCGCAATCGCCGAGGCGATCGTGAAGGTGCAGCGCGACTACGGCAACCGTTCCGACCGCAAGGTCGCGCGGCTCAAGTACACGATCCACACCATGGGGCTCGACGCCTTTCGGGCGAAGGTCGAGGAGTATTTCGGGAAGCCACTCGCCCCCTGCCATCCGGCCGACGTCCACGGATTCGACGACCACATCGGCTGGCATCCGCAGGGCGACGGGAAGTATTTCTACGGGTTGAACGTCGAGAACGGCCGGGTCCACGACACCGGCCACTTCCGGCTCAAGAACGCCCTGCGGCGGATTCTCCGCGATCTCAAGCCCGGCGTGCGGATCACGGCCCACCAGAGCCTGCTGTTTACCGACCTCAGGATCACCGACCGAGAGCGGATCGCGGAGATCCTCCATTCCCATGGCGTGAAGACCTCCGAGGAGATCAGCACGATCCGCCGCTGGAGCATGGCCTGCGTCGCCCTGCCGACCTGCGGGCTCGCGGTCGCCGAGAGCGAGCGGGTGTTGCCCGGGCTGATCGACGCGCTCGAACCCGAAGTGGCGAAACTCGGCCTCTCCCACGAGGCCTTCACGCTGCGGATGACCGGCTGCCCCAACGCCTGCGCCCGCCCCTACAACTGCGACATCGGCCTCGTGGGCCGCACCGCCGGCAAGTACACGATCTTCTTGGGCGGCCGGCTGCTCGGCGACCGGCTCAACGTGCACTACAAGGACGTCGTGCCCTTCGAGGATCTCCGCCGCGAGATCACCGCGGTGCTGGCCTGCTACAAGGCCGAGCGGCACGCGGGCGAGACCCTCGGCGACTTCTGCCACCGCAAGGGCGTCGACGGCGTCCGCACGTGGGCCGACGAGTGGCTCGCAGGTGCCCGCGGCGGGTGAGATCTATCCCAGGCTCAGCGAGAGGGCACGGGCGACCCCGAGCCACCCGCACAGGCTCACGCCGGCAGGTCGTCCCACATCGGGCACCACAGCGGCGCCCGCGGAAAGAGCTGCGCGGCGTGCTTGAGCGCGACCTGCGTCGAGGGCTCGAGCCGGCCAGCGGCGGCGGCCTCCGCCGGGTCGCACTGGCCGAGCAGGAGCCGGGACAGCTCGTCGTCGGTGATCCGCAGGTAGCTGCGGCCCACCCGGCCGGGATGCACGGCGGCCTTGCCGCCGGTCACAATCACCGAGCCGCGGCCGCCCGGGGCGTCGAGCCCGAGTTCCACGGTTTCGCGAATGCCCGCGGCGGCGACCCGCTCCTCGATCGCCGGCACCAGCGCCGCGAGCAGATCCAGCGGCCGGTAGACGCGGCCCACGATCATGCGGTCGCCGCCCGTCACGAGGCCGTCACCGCCGGCGACCACCGCGTGGAGCGGGTCGGCGGCACCCGACTCGTAGACGATCTCCTGCCGGTCGTTCTCCACCGCCTCGGCGCACACGCGGGCCAGGATCTCCCGCTCGAGCCCCGGAAACTCGGGGTCGGCCATGATCTCGAGCACGCGGCTGCCCGACTGGATCGCGTAGCCCACGATCCGGGCGCTCGACTCCTGGATCTCGTAACGATCCTGGCCGACGAGCGCCACGATGATCGAGTCGAACGCGGCCCGGCTCACGAGCCACCGGGCGTAGTTCTCGTCGCGGTCGAGCGGCCCGACGAAGCGCGCGGCATTCTGCCGGTAGATGCGGAGGATCGCCGGCAACTCGACGTGGCGCCACTGCCGCATCGTCACCGCCTCGCCCTGCCGGCACGGGCCGTCGAGCAGGCGAGCGAGGATCTCCGTGGGCCGGCCCGGTGTCGCGCAGTCGCGGCCGAGCACGCTCCAGCCGAGCTCGTGGAACGACGGCGCGATCTTGGTGCGCGAGAGCGCCACGACCGCGCCCGACTGGCGCATCCGCTCCTCCGCGGCGCGCACGAGTTTCTGGCCGTGGCCGGCGCCCCGGCACTCCGGCAGCACGGCGACCCGGTCGACCACCGCGCCGCGCACGCTCGCCGCCCCCACCAGGACCTGCCGCGGCACGATCTCGGCGTGGCCCACGATGCGGCCGCCGAGCCGCGCCACGAGGCGGTTGTTGGCGTCGTGTTCGGGGTGATCCACCGCGGCGTGGAACTCGGCCCGCGTCGGGGGCGTGGGCAGGCCCGCGAGCAGTTGCAGGATCTCGGCCTGGTCACCGGCCCGCGCCGGGGCCACGTGGCACTCCTCGAGCATCCAGGCCGGGGGCTTGACCGCCCCGACGGGATGCATCGGCAGGTGGACGATCGGCGCCCGCTTCGGACGGGGCCGGCGGCTGATCACCGTGCCCGAGGGGCGGACGTCGACGGCCGTGACGGCCGGTCTGGCGGCAGCCGTGGCCGGCGGCTCGGCCGTGCGGCCCGTGCCTCGGGCCTGGC
>JBPCTA010000140.1:0-7104 GCA_051006595.1 Pirellulales bacterium | reverse complement strand
ACCGCATCCCGCACCTCTCCAGGCTCCGGATCCACACGCGGCTCCCGGTGGTGCTGCCCTCCCGCGTGACCCGCGGCCTCGTCGCCGCGCTGGCGGCATCGCGGCTCACCCGGGTGGTCGTGCTCCATGCCAACCATCCGGCCGAAGTCGACACCGCCGTGGCCGATGCGGCGCGGGCGCTCGCCGCCGCGCCGGCGCTCGTGCTCAACCAGGCAGTCCTGCTCGCCGGCATCAACGATTCGCCTGCCACGCTCGTCGCACTCTCCGAAACACTCGTCGCCGCGGGCGTCATCCCCTACTATCTGCATCAGCTCGACCGGGTTGCCGGCGCCGCCCACTTCGATGTCCCGGAGCAGCGGGCGAAAGAGTTGCACCGCGTACTCCGCGATCGGCTGCCGGGCTATGCGGTGCCGCGGCTGGTGCGCGAGGTTCCTGGAGAGCCGGCGAAGGTCTGGATCGCTTGAGTTGCCGAGAGTCCCTGTTTTCTCCTTCCGCGGAGCATCACCGATGAGAGTCCTGATTGCCGTCGATGGTTCGCAGCCCGCTGTTGATGCCGTGCGGCTGGCCGGAGCCCTGCTCGACCCCACGGTCGATGTCGTGGCGCTCTACTATTCGCCCCGTGACCTCGAGCAGCGGGTGCCGGAGGCCTCCCGGTCGATCATCGGCGGCGCCGCGGCCGCGGTGTTCGAAGACGCCCGGGCCGCGCTGCCGGACGACGTCGCCTCGCGGGCCGAATTGCTTCAGAACGACGTCGCCGCTGCGGTCGGCATCCTCACCTCGGCCACCGACTGGCAGGCCGACCTGGTGGTGCTGGGGGCCCGCGGTCATGGCAGCCTGCAAAACATGCTGCTGGGCAGTGTCTCCCGGGCGGTCGTCCATGGGGCGCATCTGCCGGTGCTGGTCGCCCGTTCGGGGCCGCCGGCCGGCCGCCTGCTCAAGGTGCTCGCCTGCCATCATCCCGCGAGTGCGGCGGCGGTTGCCAAGGCGCTGGGCCATGTCCACTGGCCCGCGGGCACGGAAGGCCGGGTGATCGGCGTGGCCGAGTCGCTGCTGGCTGGCCCGCTGCCGTCGTGGCTCGAGAAGCGGGTTCGCGATCCCGACACCGCCGCCGTCGCCAAGGCCTGGCAGCAGGAGCACGACGACGAGGTAACGGAGATGGGCGCCCGCCTCGCGGCGTTCGCGGCGACGTTGCCGGCGGCCTTCCGGTCGGCGCCGCCGATCGTCGCGCAGGGCAATCCCGGTGAGCGGATCATGGCGACGGCGAAGAACGAGGCCGCCGACGTGATCGTGGTGGGCCGGACGCCCACCGACCCCTTCTCCCGCTGGCTCCTTGGCAGCACATCGGAGGCGGTGCTCTCGCACGCAGCCGCCAGCGTGATGATCGTTCCGGTCGAGAAGTAGGCGGAGCCGCGGGCGTCGGAGTCAGATGTAATACATCGAATCGCCGGCGGAGCGGCACTTTGCGGCGAGACTGGCGAGCGTGATCTCCGCAAGCGACTCGGCCTCGGCTTCGGCGGCCGTTTCCCAGGCGGCCGCAAGCACCGCGGCCACCCGCGACCTCTTCGCCACGCCGCTCAGAAACGGCGCCACGCCGTCGCCGGCTCCCTCGACGGCGGCACGGAGGTCGAGGAGCGTCACCTCATCGGCCGGCTTGGCGAGCCGATACCCGCCGGCGGCGCCGCGGATGCTCGCCACGATGCCTGCCGCCTTCAGCTGCAGGAGGATGTGAACGAGAAACCGCGGCGGCACGCCCTGGGCCGCGCAGATCTCGCGAATTCGCACCGGGGCTGCGGCATCGCCGCGGCGGGCGAGTTCCAGCGCAGCGAGGGCCGCATATTCGGTCTTGGCGGAAAGACGCATGCGGCAACCTCGGATCTCAACGGGAATGGAGTCCACACTCGGTCTTGGCGGTGCCGCTCCACCGGCCAGACCGCTCGTCTTCGCCCCCGCTCACCGCCCGCGTGCAAGGCGCGCAGCCGATGCTCACATACCCGCGGTCGTGCAGTGGGTTGTAGGGAACGCCTTCCCTGACGATCTCGTTCCAGACCATCGCCTTCGTCCAGTTGGCCAATGGCGACACCTTGACCACACCAAACTTGTGATCCCAGCCGACGATCGGTGCGGCGGCGCGGTCCGGGCTCTGGTCGCGGCGAATGCCGCTCATCCAGGCGTCGTAGTTGGCCAGCACCCGCGTGACGACGGCGAGCTTGCGGTCGCCGCAGCAGCGATCGGGATCGACCCGGTAGATCGGGCCGCCATGCGCCCGTTCGTAGTCCTCGACCGTGGTCGCAGGCTGCTCGAGCACCACCTCGATGCCGTAGCGGGCGGCGATCCGATCGCGCAGCGAGAGTGTCTCGGGAAACTGGTAGCCGGTGTCGAGGTTGAACACGAAGGTCGTCGGGGCGATGGCCGCCAGCCAGTGGATGATCAGGCAGCCCTCCGGGCCGAAGGCCGTGGCCATCGTGAGCCGGTTGCCGAAGCGGTCGGCGGCCCAGCGGACGATCTCCTGCGGGGTGGCCGATTCGAGCGATCGGCTCGCCCGCGCGAGATCCTCGCGGAGTGCGGGGGTCGCCTCGCGGACGGGGGCCTGCTCCACAGCTGTTGCGGACGCCATGGCTGAAAGTTTACCTTGTGTATCAACTAAGGCCACTATTTTACTCCATGGCTCAGAATCGACCAATACGGCCAGTGTCGTCGCTTCAAAAGCCGGAGATCCCGCAGGGTTTCGCGGGGTTGCCCGTCTTCCGGGCCACCCCCTCCCAAACCCCTGCCAAAACCGCACAATCGCGACGACGACGGGCACTTACTTCCGCACGGGCTGGGGAAACTTCATGGCACGCAGGGTGGCTCTGGCGGTGGATCTGGGCGCCTCGAGCGGCAGAGTCGTCTCGGGCTCCTTCGATGGCCGGCTGCTCGAACTGGAGGAGCTTCACCGCTTTGAGAACGGCCCGGTGCCCATGGCAGGCCAGCTCGTCTGGGATCTGCCCCGGCTCTGGCTCGATGTTGTCGAGGGCCTGCGGGCGGGGGCCGCCCGCCACGGTTCCACGATTTCCACGGTCGGCGTCGACACCTGGGGCGTGGATTTCGCATTTCTTGGCGGCGACGGCAGCCTGCTTGCCAATCCGGTCTGTTATCGCGACGCCCGCACCCGCGGCATGCTCGCCGCTGCGGAGGCCGTTGTGCCGCGGGCCGAGATCTTCGCCGCCACCGGCCTGCAGTTCATGGAACTCAACTCGCTCTACCAACTCCTCGCCTTGAAGTCTGCCAACTCCAGCGTGCTCGCGGCCGCCGACCAGCTGCTCATGATCCCCGATCTCTTTCATTGGCTGCTCTCGGGCACGCGGTCGAACGAGCGGACCAACGCCTCCACCACGCAGTGCTACGACCCGCAGCGAAACGACTGGGCCTTCGGGATGCTCGATCGCTTTGGCCTGCCGCGACGAATCTTCGGGCCGCTCACCGAACCCGGCACCGATCTCGGCAGCCTGCGTGCCGACGTCGCCGCCGACACGGGCCTGTTCGGCGTGCACGTCATCGCCCCGGGCACCCACGACACCGCCAGCGCCGTCGCCGCCGTGCCCGCCTCGGAGCCTCCGAGCAGTCGGCCCGACTGGTGCTACGTGAGCCTGGGCACATGGGCTCTGGTGGGCGCCGAACTCGACAGGCCGCTCGTCACGCCCGACTGCCTCGCCCGCAACTTCACCAACGAAGGAGGCGTGGGGGGCACCACGCGTCTGCTCAAGAATGTCTGCGGGCTCTGGCTGGTGCAGCAGTGTCGCGCCGCCTGGCAGCGGTCGGGCAAAGGCTGGACGTGGGACCAGCTCACGGCCCTGGCCGCCGAGGCCCCGCCGCTGGTCACGCTCGTCGATCCGAACGATCCTTCGCTCGTCGCACCGCCCGACATGCCGGAGGCGATTCGGGCGGTGGCCCGGGCTGCGGGCGAGCCGGTGCCGGAGTCGACGGGGGCCGTGGTGCGGGCGGCGCTCGAGAGCGTCGCCGCCGCCGTCCGCCGCACGCTCGAGGAACTCGATACCCTGCTCGGCCGCCGTGTGTCGCGGGTCCACGTGGTGGGAGGCGGCGTGAAGAACCGGCTGCTCTGCCAGATGATCGCCGATGCCACGGCCCGGCCGGTGGTGGCCGGCCCGGTTGAGGCCACGGCGATCGGGAACCTCCTCGTGCAACTCGCGGGTCGCGAGGGTTCGGTCGACCTCCGGGCGGTGCGGGCGATCGTCCGCGACAGCTTCGAGCCGGAGCACTACGAGCCCCGCGATGCCGCCCGGTGGAACGACCGTCTCAACCGCCCGGGCACGGGACGCCCAACGCCGTGAGGCGTGGGGCTGCACACCCGCCAACCCCGCGATTGCGGCGCGACCCGAGTCGTCAGGCCACCGGCGTCCACGGCCGCTCCGACCGCCAGCCTTGATCGGCCGACCACCGGAAGAAGGCGTCGTCCTCGCGAACCACGAGCGTCAGCCAGCCGTTGCCGACCAGTTCGGCCACCATGGCATGGCGGCGGATGATCGTTTCCACGGCAGTTCGCGGCGCCTCGATCAGCACCGTGAGCCGCAGCGGCTCATGCCGGAGTTGATCGCCATCCGACACCGATTGCCACGGCAGGCCGGTCATCAGGTCGCCGCCGTTGCCGAGCAGCACCCCCATCTGCCCGGTGACGTTGTGGATCAGCTTGTTGCCGCTCCCGAACGCCCGGTTGTCGATCGCCGAGGCGAAATACTGAAGGTTGATCCAGCTCGTGACCACCATCGGCGCGGTCATGATCAGCTCCAACACCTTGAGCTCGGGATCGAGGGCATGGTCGTAGCTGTGCATGAACGTCCGGCCGTCGAGATCGAGGCCGGCGGTGCGGGCCCGCGGGGCTACGATGAACGCAGCGTTGTTAGCCAGGCCCCACTCTGGCCGCACCTCGGACCAGTCACGGCTTCGCCGGAGGATGTCGGCGGTCAACTGGTCCGCCGACGCGGGCTGCTCCGGCCCGCCGACGAGCGTGGCTGAGCGCTCGACCCGCGTGGCCGCGGAAGCCTGCTCGAGCCAGCCGCGGATCAACGCCAGCTCGTCGGCATGGCTGGCCGGCAGGCAGTCGGCCTCCGGAAACCTGACCTCGTCGGTGGTCGTGACGTGCACCGCCGCCACGAAGAGCGTGTCGTCGGGGATGAGGATGCCCCGTGCCTGGAGGCCGGCCCGCACGGCAGGGTCGTTCAACAGCGCCACCGCCACCCGAGCATTCGGCTCGCCCGAATGACCACCGCAGGCGCCGCAGTCGAGGCCGGCGCGGTACGGATTATTGACCACTGCGGAGGCATGCCCGCAGATCACCACGGTACGGGCGAAGCCATCGAGCAGACCGAGGTTCCGGAGCATCCCCGCGGCGAGATCGATCCGCTTCTCGTAGGGCACCGCGTCGGCACCAACGGTGGCCAGCACCGGCCGCAGCGAACCCTTTGCCCATGGCGGCACACCGTCGGCCGGCGCGGGGGCCACCGGCTTCGTGAGCCCCCAGCCGTCGCCGATCAGTTTCGGCAGATATGCCAGACCGAGCGACTCCACGAACGAGAAGCACGATGTGGCTGAGGTCTGAAACGACTTCCATGCCTTGCGGCCGAGCCGCAGCGCCCGGCGGGCCCGTTCGGCCCGCAGCCCCGCGGGGGCATCGAGAGCGGTCGGCTCCTCGTGGGCCCGAAAGCCCGGCGCGAGTAGCACGGGGCACTGAGCCTTGCCCTGCTCATCGCCATGCGGCACGAACTCCAGCGGCATGCCGAAGAAGCCGGCAAAGCCAAATGTCTCCACGTCGGACCCTGCCGCCTCGAGATGCCGCCGAAACACCTCGGAGCGCACGTCGATGCAGAACACCATCTGGAGCGTCTTCCTCGCGGGCGCCGCAACTGCAGCGATCGCCGCCGCCGGCCTCTCGGCGAGCGACTGGCAGAGCCGCCGCCGGTAGCCGATCTCCGCCGCCACCTGGAAGAGATACCGGGCGAGCACGGCGGCCGACGGCGCGGGCTCGTCGGCCCCGTCCTCAGCCGGAACGAGACTTCCCGGCGACGCGACCGTGTCGGGGCAGGTCTCGGCAAGGGCCACGTCGTAGGCCAGCCGCATCGCCAGGAGGCCGACGAGATGCTCGTCGAGGCTGCCGGCGTCGGCTGAGGTGGCCATCCAGAGACGATATCGGAGGAACGACGCCCAGCCCGCCACCGAGAGCAGCTCGCCGAGCATGAACTTCCGCCAGTGCGGCTCCGGGATCGCCAGCTGAACGAGCAGCGACGCGACTGCCTCTTCGGGGTCGGATGGCAGACCGTCGACGAACGACCGGAAGCCCGGGATGCCGAGCATGTCCATCCGCCGGCTCACCCGCCCCGCTTCCCGCCAGGCCTCGTAGAGCGGCAGATGCTTCCACGGGCTCGGCCAGGCGGCCTGTCCGTGATCGTAATGGGCAGCGCACTGCCGCGAGATGTCGGTGACGATGTGGCTCGTCCAGCTGCTTCCCAGCCGGCGATCGATCGCCTCCGACACCGTGAAATAGCGTCGCTCCTCCGCGTTGGGCGAGACCGACGCTTCGTACAACGCCTGGTTGAGCGAGTGCGGAGAAAGAGCGGCGTAGAGGACCGGATAGTCCTCGCGGCACTGCCGCAGCGCCTTCTCCACGTCGACAGTCGTGATCTCACCGCCCACGTAGAGACTGACGAACCGGCTGGCCGGCGGCAGCAACTCGCAGTCGCGCACGTCACGCAGCAGGCTGCGGGCGTCGAGGAAGGGGAGATTGGCGACGCCCTGGAAGGGGTTGACGGCCACGTAGTCTTGCAACGGCCAGACCGGCGGGACGACGCCGCGGATGTCGGCGATCGCAGCCTGCACCCGCTCGATGTGGCTGGGCCGCGCGGCCGACCGGTGGCGAAGGATGGCGGAGTCGGCGAGCGTCGAGATGCACGGCATGAGCTGATATCCAAGAGGCGTGGCGTGTCGTGGGAGCAATGGGCTGGTCGGCTGAGGATGAGGGAATCAGGGCGCGGGGGATGTAAGGCCCCAGACGCGGGCCGTGAGCCGCCGCGCCGGCACATCGAGATAGAAGCCGTTGGCCGCATGGACGTAGAG
>JBPCTA010000139.1:0-2549 GCA_051006595.1 Pirellulales bacterium | reverse complement strand
GCCCACGTGTGGGAATCGAGGTCACGGAAATATTGATCTTGGACAGCACTCATGGCTTTTAGCTCCCGCCGAACGCCTGCGATCAGCAGATCGCAGCCAGAAGATTATCCACAACGCAGGACGCTATCGCGATTCTGCTGCATCGCTTGGTTCGGCGCGCTTGCTGCCCACTGCGACCACGATGGGGACCGCGTAGTGCAACTCGGACCCGACCCAGTGGACGGCCACCCCGAGTCGGTCCACGCCTACGTCGGAGTGGAACAGCTCCCTGATGCGGTCGGCCCCGCCGGGCACTGGAAACGAGGCAGCTAACTGTGCCTCGAGCTCCAGATCCACCTTGTACTCGGCGAACTGCACGTCGGTCAGCCCGCTCGAAGTGAACAGCCCGGCGAACTCGTCCCGGCTCAGGGCATGAACGTGGGACGGATCGCGGAGAAGTTCAATCTGGTCGTACGCGGAGACTTTGTCCGCGGGCTGGGCCACATCGGCGACCAAGACGCGGCCGCCCGGCCGACAGACCCGGACCATCTCGGCCAGCACCGCGGCCGGTCGCTGGAAATGGTGGAAGGAGTACCGGGTGATTACGAGCGAAAATGTGGCGTCGGCGAACGGCAGCGGGTCGGCGGAGCCAACCCGCCAGGTCATGTTGTGGAGGCCTCGGTCGGTCTGGGCCCGCTCGGCTTGGCGGATCATCTCCGGGGTGATGTCGAGGCCCGTGATGTGGGCCACAAGTGGCGAAAAGTGGCACGCAACCAGACCGGGTCCGCAGGCGACGTCGAGAGCGAAATCGTTTGATGACGGACGGGAGAGTCCGGTGAGAATGTCGAGGGACGAAGAGTGGCCCGGCAGCTTGGCGAATGGGACCGCCTGACGGGTGAACTGATCGACAGTCAATGCCTGGTGCGCTGCTGCATCCATCGCCGACTCCTGTGGTATCCGACCGGGCGGTGCCTGATCGTCTTCAGGCATCCAGCGAGGCGCCCCGGTTGTCGCCTCTCCTCCGCCGAACGTTCGCGATCAGCGGCTCGCGACCATACGCGATCCACACCGCTTGCTTTCATCGCGAGTCCGCTGCATTGCTTAGTTCGGCTTTCCAATGGGCTCGACGGCCGGGTAGCTGGTCCGCCCGAGATCGCTCCTCTCCTCGCCCGCCACAGACCGGATCAGTTGGCCGGCCATCGCGTGAAACTCCGGGGTCAGCGACTGCACCGCGAGGCACTCGCCCACCATCGTGACCTTCGCCGCAGCATCGGCACCCTGTTGCAAGGAAGTGTTGCAAAGTTCTACGAGTTTCGCGGCCAGGTCGCGGCGCACGGCCTCGTCAGCCACGTGGTACACCCGCACGGTCGGTGCCTTCGCGGCCGGCGTGTCGTGCGGTCCGCCAAACTCGGCCAGACCCCGCTCGTGCAGGCCGCGGAGCAGGCCTTCGATTTCGTCATGCACGTCCGCCGTCTGAGCCACGACGAGCACCGCGCCCGTCCCGTCACCAAAGGGCTGGATCACGCCAGGGCCGCCCTGCGTGTCCCAGGTGGGCGGCTGCACGATGCTCTGGATCAGGTCGATGAGCGGCTGGAAGTCGATGGCGACCTGCGTGACAGAGCCCCACGGCATGGGATACAGCCGGGTCTCCAGATTCTCGCCCGCCCGCTCCCGGGTCGTGATCACGAGCGCCTCGTCATGAATGTCCCACGTGAGGTCCTTATCGCCGAGAATCCTCCGTAGGACCGCCCGCGCGGTTGTGACCTGACTCATGCTTGTGATCGGGGTCTCGAGGTCGACGCCGGCGTTTTCGAGTGCCTGCTTGTCTAGCACGACGGGCACCTCAAGGATCTTGCAAAACTGTGCAACGACGTCGCGGAGCGGCGTCTCGTTGAAGTTCATGTCCGCATCCACAACCCGCGTCAGGGCCGCGGTGATCTTCTTGTGGGCCGCCACCGTGGCCGCATCGCCCACGGGAACGGAGCGGTAGTCGCGAGTCAGCGGCAGTCGACTCACCTGGCGATGCACGGTACGAAACTGTGGACGCGGCGGATCGGCAGCGACGGCCTGCAGGCATGAGACGGCGTACACGAGGGCGCACAAGATTTCACGGCGGGCAGCGATCATGGGAAACCTCACTTCCAGACAGGTGGCCGCACCAATAATTCTGCGGAACCTCGTAGCTACCCCGCTATGCCCTGATAGCAAGATTACGCCCACCGTCGGAGCTCGCCTTGAACATCTTGTCACGACTCGGCTTACGGGCTTGTCTCTCCCTACTTCCGCCAGTGTGCTGTGCAGCAAAACTGCTTTGTAGCAGCGGAGGCTGTTCGGCTTGAACATGGCTTGTGAGCGATGGAAAGTCGCCGTGCGTTACTTGTGAACGGTCGGCTTCCTAATGCTGTTCGTCCCCTTCAACATTGGGCTCGGCCACGTACAGAAGCATTTTCCCGTCCGCCGACCAGCACTGGTCGAAGTTGTTGGTGGCCGTTTGGCCGGCCACCAGGCTGGGCATCGAATCCTTCGTCGGATCAAACTCGAACAGCTGAAACCGGCCCGTTGGCGCGGAG
>JBPCTA010000138.1:0-2685 GCA_051006595.1 Pirellulales bacterium | reverse complement strand
GGCGAGGACGACCGGCGGAGCGTGGCCGTGATCGGCGACGGCGCGCTCCCCTCGGGCATCGTCTTCGAGGCCCTCAACAACGCCGGGTTCCTCAAGAAGCGGCTGCTCGTGATCCTCAACGACAACCGCATGTCGATCTGCCCGCGGGTGGGCGCCCTGGCGGAATACCTCGACACGGTTCGCACCAATCCCTGGTATCGCGGCATCAAGCACCAGGCCGGCGAGCTCATCAAGGGTGTGCCGATGGTCGGCGAGCAGATGGAACGGATGCTCGTCAACGTGAAAGACTCGCTCAAGGCCACTCTGCACGGCGGCATGCTCTTCGAGGCGATGGGGGTGCGTTACTTCGGCCCCGTGGAGGGACACTCGCTCCCCAACCTGATTCGCTACCTCGAGCTCGTGAAGGACGAGGAGGGACCGATTCTGCTCCACGTCCTCACCGAGAAGGGGCACGGCTTCAAGCCGGCGGAGGCCGACCCGGTCTTCTTCCACACTCCCGCACCGTTCGAGTGCGACGACGACGACTGCATCGTGTCGATCAAGAAGTCGTCGTCGCGGGCCTACACCGACGTCGCTTCGGCGGCGATCGCCGCGTGCCTGCGACGTGACGCGCGGGTGACGGTGATGACGGCGGCGATGTGCCAAGGCAACAAGCTCGAGCCTGTTCGGGAGGAGTTTCCCGATCGCTTCTTCGACGTTGGCATCTGCGAGTCGCACGCCGTGGCGTTTGCCGCAGGCCAGGCCAAGGCCGGCTGCCGGCCGATCGTCGACATCTACAGCACCTTCCTCCAGCGCTCATTCGATCAGATCTTCCAGGAGGTCTGCCTGCAGAATCTGCCGGTGGTGTTCATGCTCGATCGCGCCGGCCTCACGGGCCCTGACGGTCCGACTCACCACGGCAGTTATGACCTCGGCTACCTGCGACTGTTCCCCAACATGGTGGTGCTCGCTCCGGGTGACGAGCACGACCTGACGACGATGCTCGATTGGGCGCTCACGCAGCCCGGGCCGGTCGCGATCCGTTATCCGAAGGCGACGGTCGAGCAGCATGCCGGCCCGCGGCAGCCGATCGAGCTCGGCAGGTCGGAGGTGATCGCCGAGGGGGGCGACGGACTGATCGTCGCCTGTGGCACGCTGCTGGGCGAGGCGCTCAAGGCGGCGACGGAACTCCGGTCCGAGGGCCTCGAGATCGCCGTGATCAATGCCCGGTTCGTCAAGCCGCTCGACACCAGCCTTCTGCTCGATCGGCTCGAATCGTCACCGTGGGCGGTGACCGTCGAGGAGAATGCCCTTCAGACCGGCTTTGGAAGCGGCGTGCTCGAGGCCGTCAACGATGCGGGCATCCATGTCGGGCAGATCACGCGACTGGGACTGCCCGATCGATTCGTCGAGCATGGCGAGCGGGCCGAGCTCCTCGCCGATCTCGGCCTCGACGCAGCGGGGATCGCGGCCACCTGCCGGCGGCTCGCGGGTCGCGAGCCCGTCGATCGCACGGCCGGCCACGTCACGGCACACCGCTGAACGCACCGGAGGCGAGCCGCCATGTCCCGCGGATCGAGACTGCATCCAGGAGATGCTGCGCTGAAGCCGCTGCGACTGGCGATCGTCGGCCCCGGCGGCCTCGCCGAGGTGGCGACCGAGGCGGCCCGGCTGGCCGCGACGCTCGAGGCCTCGGGCCACGACGTGGTGCGGCTGCTCACGCCGCCTGACGACTCCGATGGCGGACCGCCCGCGGCGTGTCCCGCCGGACTCGACCTGGTGGTGGTGCTCGGCGGCGACGGCTCGATCCTCCGCGCCGCCCGCTGGATGGGCTACGAACAGGTGCCGGTGCTCGGGGTCAATCTGGGCCGGCTCGGATTCTTGGCAGACGTGCCGCCCCAGGCTGCCGCCGAGGCGTTGCGGGAGATCGACGCGGGCCGCTTCCGGCTGGTCGATCACCTGATGTTCGAAACCGAAGTGCTGCGTGGTGAAACTGTCGTGCAGCGAGAACTCGGTCTCAACGAAACCTCGATCCTGGCGGGGCCGCCGTTCTCGATGATCGAGATCGAATTGTTCGTGGAAGGTGAACTGGCGACCACGTATCGGGCGGATGGCCTGATCGTCTCGACGCCGATCGGCTCGACGGCCTACAACCTTTCGGCGGGCGGCCCCATCGTTCGCAAGGATCTGGATGCCTTCGTGTTTACGCCGCTCAACCCGCACACCCTGACGAACCGCACGGTCGTGGATTCTGCCGCCCGCACCTACGAGATCGTCGTTCCGGAGCCAAACGCTGGGTCGGCCTGCGTCGTCGATGGCCGTGTGATCGCAGCGCTTGCCCCTGGTGACCGGATTCGCGTGCGTCGCGCGGCGCCCCGATTTGTGCTCGTGGAGACCGGCCGTCACCGCTACTACCGGACGCTCCGCGAGAAACTCGCGTGGGGAGGCGGCCTCCGGGCAGCCGAGCCGCGGGTATCGCGGGGTGGCACATGAGGCGGTTGCTCCCCGTCGTCAGCATCGTCGTTGCACTCCTCGTGGGCGTCGGGCCTGCCCGGGCGGCTGGCGAGCCGGTGATGCTCCGCTACCGATTCAAGGCCGGCGAGCGGATCCCGGTGGATGTCGCGCACCGGGCGCTCACGGAAACCACGATGAACGGCACGACCCAGGCGGTCGAAACGATGACCGACTCGACGAAGACATTGCATG
>JBPCTA010000137.1:0-2824 GCA_051006595.1 Pirellulales bacterium | reverse complement strand
GGCACCACGCCGTAGTTGGAATGACCGGCCTGCACCTCCTCGAAGGCCGCTGAAATGCTGGCCACCGGCACGAAATCGACGGCGCTGCCAAAGCGGTGGAGAGCGGCGAGATGGCTGTAGGTCCAGGCGGGACCGAGATGGGCCACGCGAATGTGCTGCTCGATCGCTCGCGATCCGGAAATGAGCTCGCGAAACACCGCCTTCACGCTCTCATCGGAGAGCGGACCGTTATTGGCCGAGGCAGCCCGCTCGAGCACGGTCTCCTCGCGGGATGGATCGTAGGCCTGCTGACCGCTCGACTGCTTGACGTGACCGATCTGCCGGGCGACTTCCGCGCGGTCGTTCATCAGTCCGACAAGCTGCCGGTCGATCGTGTCGATCTGCGAACGCAGGTGCGTCAGGCCAGGCTTCTTGGAACCCTCGCCGGCGGCATCCCGCGGTGATCCGGTGGTGGCCATGTAACTTCGCGTGAATCCAGGTCGTGCGTTCGAGCCGTCTTGGCCGTCGAGACCCACAGCATCCGTCGGCCAAAATGGCAGCCGCGGTCAGGAGTGCCGTTGCTCACCGGCAGGACAATCCTCAACTGTACCGTGGGTCGAAGCGGCGTAAATACGGCCGTTTCGCAGATTTTGTCCCGCCCGACGGGTTTCGGCATGATTTGGCCGTGGCACGCCCTTCGGTGGCACGGCCTTTGCATTTCTGAGCACCGCCAAGCGGGACGGTCGAAAATGGCTCCGAGGCAGACTCAGAACCGGACGACCACCAGCCACCGCTCGGAACCGGGCATCACGTAACCAGCGATCACGAACGACGAGCGATCACGAACCAGAGGATTCCACACCATGGCGACAAAGCAGGGCGAAAAGATCATCGGCATCGATCTCGGTACCACCAACTCGGTGGTCGCGGTGATGGAGGGCAAGGAGCCCAAGGTGATCGCGAACAAGGAGGGCAACCGCCTCACGCCGAGCGTGGTCGCCTTTAACGACAAGGGCGAGACGCTGGTGGGCGACATCGCCCGCCGGCAGACCGTCACCAATCCCAAGCGGACGATCTACTCGATCAAGCGATTCATGGGCCGCCGGCACAACGAGGTGGCCATCGAAGAGAAGATCGTGCCGTACGAGGTCGTGGGCGGTCCCGAAGACTATGTGAAGGTCCGGGCTGGCGACAAAGAGTTCACGCCGCCGGAGGTGTCGGCGAAGGTGCTCCGGTCGCTGAAGGAGTCGGCCGAGGCCTATCTCGGACACAAGGTCAACAAGGCGGTGATCACCGTCCCCGCGTACTTCAACGATGCCCAGCGGCAGGCCACGAAGGATGCCGGCCAGGTCGCGGGCCTCGAGGTCATGCGGATCATCAACGAGCCGACGGCGGCCGCGCTGGCCTACGGCCTGGAAAAGAAGGCGCAGGAAAAGATCGTCGTATTCGATCTCGGTGGCGGCACGTTCGACGTGTCGGTCCTCGAGGTGGCCGATGGCGTGTTCCGCGTGATCAGCACCAACGGCGACACGCACCTCGGCGGTGACGACTTCGATCAGACGCTCATCAACCACGTGGCCGATCAGTTCAAGAGGGAGCAGGGGATCGACCTGCGGAAAGACACGATGGCCCTGCAGCGGCTGCAGGAGGCCTGCGAGAAGGCCAAGAAGGAGTTGAGTTCGGCGCAGAGCACCGATATCAATCTGCCCTTCATCACGGCCGACGCCTCGGGGCCGAAGCACCTGCAGATGACGATCACGCGGGCGCAGTTCGAGCAGATGTGCGATCCGCTGGTGGAGCGGTGCCGTGGGCCGGTGGTGCAGGCGCTCAAGGATGCGAAGCTCGACCCGAAGGACATCGACGAGGTGGTGCTCGTCGGTGGCTCAACCCGCATTCCCAAGGTGCAGGAACTCGTCAAGAAGCTGTTTGGCAAGGATCCCCACAAGGGCGTCAACCCCGACGAGGTCGTGGCACTCGGCGCGGCGATCCAAGGGGGCGTGCTGGGCGGCGACGTTCAGGACGTGCTCCTGCTCGACGTCACGCCGCTCTCGCTGGGCATCGAGACCGAGGGGGGCATCTTCACGAAGCTTGTCGAGCGGAATACCACCGTGCCAACCGAGCGAAAGCAGGTGTTCAGCACGGCGGCCGACAACCAGACGGCCGTCACCGTGAGCGTGTTTCAAGGTGAGCGGCCGATGGCCCGCGACAACAGGCTTCTCGGCCAGTTCAACCTGGAGGGCATTCCGGCAGCGGCCCGTGGCACCCCGCAGATCGAGGTGAAGTTCGATATCGATGCCAACGGCATCCTCAACGTTAGCGCCAAGGACCTCGGCTCCAACAAGGAGCAGACGGTCAAGATCGAGCAGTCGAGCGGGCTCAACGAGGCGGAGATCGAGCGGATGCGGCGGGATGCCGAGAGCCATGCCGAGGAAGACAAGCGGAAGTATCGGCTGGCCGAGGCCCGCAACCGCGCTGAGGCGCTCTGCTTCCAGACGGAAAAGACCATCAAGGAACACGAGTCAAAGCTCTCGTGCTCCGACAAGGCACCGCTCGAAGCGGCGATTGCCAGGTCGCGGGAGATGGCGAAGGGCGAGGATGTCGATGCCATTAACTCGGCGCACGACGCCCTCGAGCAGGCCGCCCATGCTCTGTCGAAGGTGCTCTACGAATCCACCGCCCAGCGTGGCGGGGCCGCGCCGGATGGCGAGACCGCCGGCACGGCTGGCGACGACACGATCGACGCGGAGTTCGAGGTGAAGAAGGACGCCTAGTCGAGCCACAGCGAATCATGAACACCTCGCTGGGGCAGGCTCCCAGTACGGAGCCGTGGGCATGTGGCCCACGG
>JBPCTA010000136.1:0-2760 GCA_051006595.1 Pirellulales bacterium | reverse complement strand
GCCGGCACCGGGGAAATGCCTGCGACGGTGGGATGGCCCGTAGACCTCGTGGATCGGGAAGCGATCGGTGACTCTGGGCATCAGGAAGCCCACGACCGGGCCGTGCGCCGTCCGGTGAAGCGTCTCCACCGGCCAGCTCGTGTAGCTCAGGAGATCTCGCGTCGCCGCCTGGGCCATGAGGCGGAGCTTGTCCTGCTTCCCCGCGGTGAGCGACTCGTGATAGAGCTTGGCGACAGCGCGGGGCGTGGCCGGCAGTTCGTAGACCGCCCCCTCTCCTCCCTTGCCGAGCTCGCGGCCGAGGTCGATCATCACGCCACGGCCTGTGAGGAGCCGCATCACCATGATTCATCACGCCGGCTGGCAGCAGGTCTCCGCGGGAACCGCCAGCGCGGCGAGGACGAGTGTCTTGTCGTCGTCGGTTCGCTTCTCGACCTCAGATCCTTCGAGAAACGCCAGCAAGCCCGCGTGGAGCCGATCCTCGTCGGCTGCGGCCGCCTGCGAGAGCACCTCGAAGAAACCACGAAAAAAGGGCTCGTGGGGCACGTTTTTCGTGAGATCGACGGAGAGCCGCTGGATGCCATCGGTGAACACGGCGACCCGCTCGGCACGTCCCGGCACGGTCGCCGTGCGGACTCGCTCGAACGCATCGTCGTCGGTGATGAAGTACGTCTGGTTCGCATACTCCCCCGACATCGGCGTCACAGGCATCTGGAGGCCGCCTCCCACGTCAACCACGACGCCGCCGTCGCCGATCTGCACGACCGTCGCAGCGGTGTCGTTCGCCACCACCCCAAGCCAGGTGCAGGCGAAGTCGCGGGGCGCGAGCCCCGCGGCGGCGGCGATCTCACGGATGCGCGTCGACACGTGCCTCGCGCACTCCACGAGCAGCGCCGCGGCGCTCTCCTCGGAGATGCGTTCGAGACCGGCGGTCAGGAACTCCGCCGTCGCCTCCATGGCCGCCTCGGCACCGGCACCGCCTTGGGATGCGGTGCCGGCGCCGTCGGCGGCGAAGGCGAAGAGCACCTGCCGACCGGAGGTCGCCCGGCAGGACGTCGACCAGTTGCTGTCCTGGCACGGAGATCCGGTACCCCGATGGGACGACCCGATCGTGGAGGCACCGACGATCCGCCAACTCGTAGGGTTTGCGGCGATCATACGGCGGTCCATCCCATCGGGGCGTTGATCTTGACCTCAGTGCCCGGCGTCGAACTCGACACCGTCTTCAGCGATGCGGAGAGCCACTTGAAGAGTTCGCTGAACTTGAGGCCGTCGAGCCGCAGGGGCTCACGCACGCTCACCTCCTTGAGCTTGTCCATGTCGGCCCTGGACACGCCGATGGCGAAGAAGGCGAACCGCTTGCCGTCCTCTCCAGAACGGACGGCATCCGCCGCCGCCTGCCACGACTCCGTCGTCGAGGGCGCACCATCCGTGATCAGGAAGATCCACGGGCGGTAGTAGGAGATGCCGTTGGCACGGTACTCGGCCTTCCGCTGCTCCACTATCTCCAGGCCGTGGAGGATGGCAGCTCCCATCGGCGTGTCGCCCTGGTGGACGAGCGTGGGCGGGCTGAAGACGGTGGCCGACTCGAACGGCAGCTCCGTCTTCACCGGCCCGAACGTAACGATCCCGACCTCAACCCGCTTCATCGCCAACGGATCGCCCTGGAGTTCGCCCTTCAGCGAAACGAGCCCTGCGTTGAGTTCGTCGATCGGTGCGCCCTCCATCGACTGCGACACGTCGAGCAGAAGGAGGCAGGGGCAGCGGGGCTCGGGGTTGTCGGCGAAGCCGGTGGCGTCGAAGGGGATCTGGTCGAGCGGTGGTGTCGAGGTCATGAGTTTCCTCTCAGGTTTCAGGTCGGGGTTCAGGTCGGGGTTCAGTTTCTGGGAAGCGTTGGTGGCGGGCGTCGCGCAGCCTGTCGTCGCCACCTCTCTACGGGCTATGCCGCAAGGCGCTTCTCGTCGACGAGCGAGGGAGTCGCGAAGCGCCGAGCCCAGCCTCGCGTAGTGGAGGGTGAACACCTGCCCCACCCACAACGACTCACCACGAAAGGCTTTCTCCATGGATCGCGAACCCGTCCCCGGCGAATGCGTCCGGATCACCCAAAATACCGGCGACCACGGCGGCCGAGTGGGCGACCAGTTTCTGGTGACCCAGGTCGACGACAGCGACCACACCATCCGTGGCATTCCCCGGGGCTTTCAGACCGTGGCCGACTTCTGGATTCCGTGGAGCGACATCGAACCGGTGGCCTTCGGCTGGGAGTACGTCCGTGGCCACCTGCCGACCGAAGTGCTCACCCTGGTCTCGGCCTGCAACGGCCTGGAGCACCTGGCTCTCAACGACCAGATCAAGGACGAGATCTTCCTCTCCCTGCCCGACTGGCGGGAACGGGTGATGGAGGCTCTCGAGGTCCTCGATCACGAGACCCTCTGAAGCCTGCCTCACCGCAACCATCCAGATGCCCCCATCGCTTCCGCGATTGGGCTTTCCCGAATCAGAACGCACCCCACACCCCCGCAAGGAACCCCCATCATGGAACCCGCCCCCGTCGGAAGCCGAGTTCGTGTCCTCAGCAACGATCACAACCACTCCTACGCGATCGGCAGCATCTACACCGTCACCCACGTCGATGACGACGGCACGTTCAAGGCTGCGGACGCCAACGGCCGGGTGGGCAACTGGCTTCGTTGGGCGGAGTGCAGCCCGGCAGGGACGACGACCTGGGAGAAGCTGGCGGCCGAGCTGCCGGAGCCCCTGGTG
>JBPCTA010000135.1:0-3061 GCA_051006595.1 Pirellulales bacterium | reverse complement strand
GCCTGAACCTTACCCGCCGGAGGTTCTTCGAAAGCGGCAGCCATCTGCTGGGCGGCGCGGCCTTGGCGGCGCTCGCCGGCGATGGGCTCGCCCTCGGCAACGGCACGGAATCAGTCGGCAGCGTCGAGCGGGTCGCCGGCGCGATCGGCCCGCACTTCGCTCCCAAGGCGAAGCACGTCATCTATCTCCACATGGTCGGCGGCCCGCCACAGCAGGACCTTTTCGACTACAAGCCGAAGATGGATGACTGGTACGACAAGGACCTCCCCGAGAGCATCCGCAACGGCCAGCGGCTGACCACGATGACATCGGGGCAGGCACGGTTTCCCGTCGCGCCCTCGAAGTTTTCCTTTGCGCAGCATGGGCAGTGCGGGATGTGGGTCTCGGAGTTGCTTCCATGGACCGCCAAGATGGTCGACGAGATGTGCTTCATTCGCTCGATGCACACCGAGGCCATCAATCACGAGCCGGCCATCTGCTACATGCAGACGGGCAACCAGATCGTCGGACGGCCCTGCCTCGGCTCCTGGACGAGCTACGGTCTCGGCAGCCTCAACAAGGACCTTCCCACGTTCGTGGTGCTCGTGGCCCGCTCGACGAAGGTCGAGCAGCCGCAGGCGATCGGCGCCCGGCTCTGGTCGAGCGGATTTCTCCCTGGCGAATACTCGGGGGTGAGTTTTCGCAGCGCCGGCGATCCGATCCTCTACATCAACAACCCTCCCGGCGTGCCTGCCGACGTTCGCCGCACCACGCTCGACGGCCTCCAGGCCCTCAACCAGCGGACGCTCGAGCAGATCGGCGATCCCGAAACGAGAACGCGGATCGCCCAATACGAGATGGCTTTCCGGATGCAGTCGAGCGTGCCGGAGTTGACGAACCTTGCAGATGAATCGGCTGCCACGCTGGCGATGTACGGCGACCAAGTGAAGGATCCCGGCACGTTCGCCAACTCCGTGCTGATGGCCCGAAGGATGGTCGAGCGGGGCGTGCGGTTCGTGCAGATCTATCTCAACCACTGGGATACTCACGCCAACGTGGTCGGCCGGCTGAAGAATGGCTGCAAGGACATCGACCAGCCGTGCTATGGTCTGATCCAGGATCTCAAGGCCCGCGGACTTCTCGATGACACGCTCGTGATCTGGGGGGGTGAGTTCGGGAGAACGGTCTACTCGCAGGGGGGCCTCTCGAAGGAGAACTACGGACGCGATCATCATCCCCGATGCTTCACGATGTGGATGGCCGGCGGTGGCGCGAAGGGGGGCACCATCCACGGCGAGACCGACGACTTCTCCTACAACATCGTCAAGGATCCCGTGCACATCCGTGATTTCCACGCCACGGCGCTGCACCTGCTCGGTTTCGATCACGAGCGTTTCACCTTCCGTCATCTCGGTCTCGATCAGAAACTCACCGGTGTCGAACACGCCCGCGTGGTGACGGATCTGCTGGCATAAGCGTGCGGGATTTCGAAGAATCAAAACGGCTTGGCCGAAGGACGTCGTCGTGCTGCCATCTCATGGTGGGGCATGGCGCTCGCGGGCTATAATGCCAGTTTGCAGTACGGCTCTGCCAGTTGCTCCCAGTGCTTCACGGCAGCCGACCCTCCCTCGCAGGAACTCGCGATGTCTCGTCGTGCATGCTCGCCGGATCATCGTTGTCTGCCGCTTGCACGCCGGATCGTGCTGGCGGTCGGTATCGGCCTCATTGCCGGGCATCAGACGCTGGCAGACGACAAGCCCAAGGAGAGCGATCCCCTCGCCACGGCCCACGCCCTCTTGAAGCAGCCGCCGCGGCCGGTCAGGGACCCGCTGCCTCCCAGCAGCCTGCCGCTCACGTTGATCGCAGGCGAGCGGATCGCCCTGGTCGGCAACTCCACGGCCGAGCGGATGAATCTGTTCGGCCACTTCGAGTCACTGCTCCACCAGCGTTTTCCGGGCAAGCATCTCGTCGTTCGCAACTTCGCCCGACCTGCCGACGAGGTGGCCAATCGCCGGCGGCCCGGCGACGACACCAAACTCGACGACCCCCTGACGGCATTCGGCGCCGACACCTATCTCCTGTTTTTCGGCTTCAATGAGTCGTTCGCAGGCCCCGAGGGCGTGGCGAAGTTTCGGGCCGACTACGAGAAGTTTCTGGATGAACTCGCCCGCAAATACCCCCGTGACGACAGCGGATCGGCGCCGCGTCTGGTGATTGTGTCGCCGATTGCGGTTGAATCGAGCGGCAACCCGCTCCTGCCCGACGCCATCGCCCAAAACCAGACCCTGTCCCTCTACCGCGATGCCGCCCAGGCCGTCGCGGCCAAGCGTGGCCTTGCCTTCATCGACCTCTTCGATGCCACGCAGAAAGAATTCGCCGCCCAGCCGGGGCTGCAACAGACCATCAACGGCAGTCACGTCAACGACCGAGGCGATGCCTTCGTCGCCTCGGTGCTGGATCGAGCTCTCTTCGGACCGCCGACTGCCACGCCGCTTCCCGCCGACCGCTTCGAGAAGCTCCGCGCCGCCGTCAACGACAAGTCGTGGACGCACCTGCAGGATTACCGCATGGTCAACGGCTGGTATGTCTACGGCGGCCGCCGCACGTGGGACACCGAGACGTTTCCTCGCGAGTTCATCAAGCTCCGCAACATGGCGACGGTTCGCGACCGCTACGTCTGGGACATTGCCGAGGGCAAGGCCGTCGCCGACGCGCCGGACGATTCCGCCACCGGCGACCTGTTTGTGCCGCAGACCCGGTTTGGTGAGCCACGGCAGGCCTACAGCGAGAATCCCGAGGGGGGGCCCGCGATCCTGCCGCCCGCCGAGTTTCTCGAGACGTGCACCGTGCCTCCGGGGTTTGAGGTCAAGCTCTTTGCCGACGAGTCACGGTTCCCGGAGATCGCCAACCCGGTGCAACTGGCGTTTGATTCCAAGGGACGACTCTGGGTGTCGACGATGCCGAGCTATCCGCAGTGGCAACCCGGATCTCCGAAACCCGCCGACAAGCTCGTGATCCTCGAAGACACCGACCACGATGGCACGGCCGACAAGAGCACCGTCTTCTACGACAAGCTCCACTG
>JBPCTA010000134.1:0-2528 GCA_051006595.1 Pirellulales bacterium | reverse complement strand
GCGATGCGCTTGTCGAGAAGGGCATCTAGCCAGTCGACGCCGTCACGCCAAAACGCGAAGCTGGAGTTGCGGGCGGTCTCCGTCTGCCCGATGAGCGACCGGATGGCGGCCCCATCGGCGACCGTTTTCGCGTCCGTGCCCAAGGACGCCAACGTCTGCACCACGGGCTGGGCAGCCGCATCATACCGTTTGAATCCCGGCTGGAGGCCGGCCTGCATCCGGTCTTCCGTGCCGTAAAAGTTTGGGTCTTCCACTCGCACCGTGTCGACGTCGGCGGCGATGCGGCCGACGTCGGCCGCGAACTGGGCGCCCAGCACGGCGAGTTTCACGCGATCGTCGGCGTCGAGGGCCGGCCGGCGAGTCAGCGCCTCGAACATGCCAAGGGCCTCCGCGTAGCGCCGCTGCGTTTCCGGCAGGGCCAGGAGGGTGACATCCATCAGGTAGTAACTGTCGAGATCGGGATCGAGGATCAGATTGGATGTGTCCCCCACGTGTTTGATCATGAGCAGGATTCGCTCGAGGAGTTTGCCGTGAGCCTCGTCGCTCGCGGCCGCTGTCGTTGCGCCCGCACCCTGCTTCAACGCCTCCCACTCCCGCTGCACCGTGGCGGGATCGATTCCCGTCCGGTCGCGCTTGGCCAGACCTTCGCCCGTGAATTGGAGATCGGTGGCGTGCCTGGCGTCGACCTCGCGCAGGACGGCGAACGCCCGGTCGATCTCCGATCGTTCGCGGATGAGCGAGTCGGCCTGGGGCTGCTTGCCGTCGAGCGCGCGGCGGGCCGCCAGGGCGTGCTGCGGCACGTGCTCCAGGAGGAGGGCGAGCGGCCGTTGATAGAAGTTGCCGATTTTTTCGAGTTCGGAAAAGCGGATGTCCTGGTTGATGCCGTTCACGACGAAATAGAGCAGCACCGCGATCGGCAGCGTGTAGGCCACGCTGATCAGAAAAAGACGGCGGGAAATCGGCAAGTATTCGAAGAAACTCGTCACGAAGGTTATCCCTGAGATCGAGGAATGGCCGGCTGGCTGGTGCAGTCGCGTTGGCGGAACGGCATGTCCCTCGAGCATAGTTCGCCAAAACGGCTGCTGGAGACAGCCGGCAGCCACAACGCCAATCGGGCCGCGGGATACGCTGGTGGACGCTGAAAATCTCGCACCATCGCCCTTTTCCCTCTTTTTGGTCGTCCTCGAAGGATAGCCCGGCCAATGGCACTTCCTCAACCATCACCGCGGCGATGAGCAGCTCGTGAGCGGTGTGTTGCCGTCGCCTGGCCCGAAAAAAGCTGTCTCCAGAATTTCCGGCGCCCCTCTCCGAAGTGGCGGTGTTTTTCGCTTGTGCGCAGAGTCTCTGCCTTTGACCGGGCTATCCTTTCAAGAGCGGCCTTCGACCATCGTCGTCAGTTGATCAGCCAGGTAGCTCAGTTCCTTGGCCTGCGCGGTTATCTCCGCACTGGCCGCCGCGGTCTGCACCGCATTGGCGGCATTCGACTGGGTGACGGCATTCATTTGATCGACCGCCCGCCGGAGCTGTCCGATGCCCTCGGCCTGCTCGGCGTTCGACGTGGCCACGTTGGAAATCAGCGTCGCGGCATCCCGGGCACTCCCCGTGATCTGATCGAGCATCGCGGCCAGTTCGTCGACGACGGTCACGCCGTTGCGGGTGCTCTCCCTGACATCGTCGATGAGTTCGGTCGTGCTCCGGGCCGAGTCTGCGCACCGCTTCGCGAGGCTCCGGACCTCCTCGGCGACCACCGCGAAGCCCTGCCCCGCCTCGCCGGCCCGTGCCGCCTCCACCGCGGCATTCAGCGCGAGCAAATTGGTCTGGAAGGCGATCTCCGCGATCGATTTGACCACGGCCGTCGTCTTGTCGGTTGACGCCTTGATGGCGTCCATCGCGGCGGCCATGCGCACCATCGACGGCTTGCTCTCACTGGCAAACTCGACGGCCGAAAGGCTCCGGGTGTTGGCTGATTGGGCAGCGGCCGCGTTCTGCCGTGTCATCTCCGCGATCAGACCCGTCGAACTGGCGGCTTCCTCGAGCGATGCGGCCTGCTCCTGCGTGCTGGCAGCGAGCGACTCGCTGCTCTGAGAAATTTCGTCGACGCCGAGCGCGACTTCTTCGGAAGCGGTGTCGAGCGTGCCGACGATCAGGCGGAGCGGGCCGGATATGCTGCGGGCGATCAACGTCACCAGGCCGGCGGCCGCCAGCCAGGCCAGAGCCGCGAGCGAGAGCGCCCATGTGCGCAGGCTCCGGTAGTGTGCGATGCGCTTGTCGAGAAGGGCATCGAGCCAGTCGACGCCGTCACGCCAAAACGCGAAGCTGGCGTTGCGGGCGGTCTCCGTCTGCCCGATGAGCGACCGGATGGCGGCCCCATCGGCGACGGTTTTGGCATCCGTGCCCAAGGCCGTCAACGTCTGCACCACGGGTTGGGCGGCCGCATCATACCGTTTGAATCCCGGCTGGAGGCCGGCCTGCATCCGGTCTTCCGTGCCGTAAAAGTTTGGGTCTTCCACGCGCACCGTGTCGACGTC
>JBPCTA010000133.1:0-2671 GCA_051006595.1 Pirellulales bacterium | reverse complement strand
CTTCCTGCGGCGGCACGGAGATCAGGCTGCGGCGCGACGGGCGTTCGACGAATGGCTCGCACGGCGCGAGGCGGAGGCGACATCGGCCAAGATTCGGATGCTCCGGGCTCGCCGGCCAACGGAGCACCGCCATGGCCAGTGAGGGCGTGCTGGCCACGCTGCGGGCGGGATGGAATGCCTTGTCCCACGCACCGGCTCCAAAAGCCGTGATCGGGGGCAGGGCATCTCCGCCGAGTATCGGCAGGTCTGGTCGGATGCGTTTCCATCCGAGCCGATGCCGCATCTCGAGTAGCCGGAAGACGGCCCGCAGGTGTCGCGACGGCGTTTCCGCCCGACAGAACCGGGTATGCTGTTCAGTCGTCGGTGCCGGTTTTCGCCCTGGGGGTGCAGGCCCAGATCAGCCATGCCGCAGATGGACACGCAGACGCACGCCACGCTCCTCGAGCGGCTTCGCGAGCCCTCCGACCCGCTCGCCTGGGACGACTTCTACCAGCGCTACTGGCGGCTGATCTTCGCCACGGCCCGTCGCCGCGGCTGCTCGGATCACACGGCCGACGAGATCGTGCAGGAGGCGATGCTCGCGGTGTTCCGCGGCCGCGACGCCTTTCGCTACGACCCCGCCCGCGGCCGGTTTCGCGACTGGCTTGGCACCGTGGTGCGAAACGCCGTGGCTGCCCGCCGCCGGTCGCCCGCCGACCGCGCCCGGCCGCTCGCCGACGACGCCCCGGTCGCCGCGCTCGCCGATCCGGCGCCGCCGCCCGACGCCGAGTGGGAACGCGGCTTCGATCTCGCCACGCTCGCGGCACTGCTCGACGTGGTCCGTCACGAGGTGACGCCGGCGACGTTCCAGGCCTTCGAACTCGCCGTGCTCCAAGAGATGCCGGGAGCGGACGTCGCCCGGTTGACCGGCCTGTCGCGAAACGCCGTCTACCTCGCCCGGCGGCGGATCATGGCCCGGCTCGAGGAACTCGGGGCCCGCGTCCAGCCGGCGGCCGCGTTTCGGGCAAGCCTTCGCGAGGCGATGCGCGACGCCCCTCGCCCCGCCGTGGAACGGGCCGTGACCTGTCACGTGGAGCAGACGCTGCTCGCCGCGCGATCGGTGAGCGGAGGCGCGGAGCGATGACGACCGCCGCACGTGGGGAATCCGAGCCCGCGCCGCCGCCGATTCCCGACATCGACCTCGTGCGGCGGATCGGCCGCGGCGGCTTTGGCGAAGTCTGGCTCGGCGTGAACCGGGCCACCGGCGGCCTCAAGGCCGTGAAGATCGTGCCGCTGGCCCGCGGCGGCCGTACCACCGATCCCGCCGGCCGCGAGATCGGCTCGCTCGTGCAGCTCGAGAGCCAGCGGATCGCCCGCCACCCGAATCTCATCGATATCTGGCACGTGGGCCGCACGGCCGACGTGCTTTTCGCGCTCATGGACCTCGCCGACGACGTGTCAGGGAGGCCGGCCACGAACGACCCCGCCTATCGGCCCGCGACGCTCGCCCTCCGGCTGGAGCAGGGCCCGCTCGCGGCCGACGACTGCATCCGCTGCGCCCGGCAGCTGGCCGCCGGCCTCGCCCATCTTCATGCGGGCGGGATGGTGCATCGCGACGTGAAGCCGTTGAACTGCCTGTTCGTGGGCCGCGACCTGAAGCTCGCCGACTTCGGCCTGCTCACGGCGGCGTCGGCACAGCTCTCGCGGCTGGGCACGATCCACTACATGCCACCCGACGGCCGCATGGACCTGCGGGCCGATGTCTACGCCGCGGGCCTCGTGATCTACGAGATGCTCACGGGCCTGCCCGCGGAGGCGTTTCCAAGGCTCGGCGACCGGGCGCGGGAGATCGCCGCCGATCCGCGGCTCGCCCACCTCAATCGCGTGGCCCTCCTGGCTGCCAACCGCGATCACCACGCGCGGCCGGCCCACGCGGGCGCGCTGCTCGCCGCGCTCGAGGCCGAGCCGGTGGCGGCCACCCGCCGTCGCCTCACTCCCCGCGCTACCGTCACGGCCGCCGGGCTGGTGACCGCCCTGGGGCTCATCGGACTCCTGTTCCTGCCCCGCCCCGAGCTCGCACCGTCAGCCAGCGTGGCTGTCAACTTCATCACGGAGCCGGTCGAGGCCGAAGTGATGATCGACGGAAAGCCGGCCCGCGCCGCGGATGGCCGCCCGCTCACCACGCCCTTCACGGCCACCGTGCCGCCGGGCCGTCACCGCGTGGCCTTCGTGCATCCGCGCCGCGGCAGGCTCGACGGCGGCACGGTCGACTTCGACGCGGCGCGGGAAGTGGTCGCCCGCTGGCCGTAGCCGCCGGCAACGTGGGTGCAGGTTTTCAACCTGCACAGAAAGCATCGCAGGTCGGCACGAGGAACTCCGACACGACGCCCCCCTTGGCGAGCGTGAGTGGACCTCCGGCCTCCTTTTCCGACTCGGTGCGGGCGGCGATCCAGTCGGGATCCTGTCGGAACGCGCCGAACGACGCCTTCGCGGCATCGGCGCTCCGGTGGGCGAGGAGATAGACGAGCAGCGTATCGGCGCCGGGGTTGCCCGGCGCGACGTTCCAGGAGATGAGGTTCGTCATCCCCAGCAGCGCCTGCCGCCGGAGAGCAAGCCAGGGGTATTCGCGCCGAACCACAAGCTCAGGCCTGCCGTCACCGCGCTCGCGATCGGGAACGTCGGCAAGCGGCAC
>JBPCTA010000132.1:0-6790 GCA_051006595.1 Pirellulales bacterium | reverse complement strand
GCCATACATGGTCTCGAGATTCGGATCAAATCCGGGATGGCAGCCGAGCTCCACGACTCCGGCCGTGGCCCGCTTCAGGATGCTCACGATCGCCTCCTCGGTGATGCACTCGGCTGCTGGCTTGCCGTCGCCATACTGGCCGTAGAAGCCGCCATCGTAGGCCACCGTGGAGGAGAAGTCGCGGAGCACGATCCCCAGACGGGCAGCGATCTCGTGGGCCACCGCGCGCACCGGCTCGGCGCGGTGCACGTGCTGGTGGGAGTCGAGGTGCGTCGGATCGCGGCCCACGAGATCGCGGAAGCGGTCGAGCTGCCGGCGGCATTCGTCGGCCACCGCCTGCGGATCATCGAGCGGCACAACTTCGTAGAGCGGCGACCATCGGCCATTCCGACAGACCCACTCGCCGAGGTCGAGGTGCAGGCCGAGATCATCGAATCCGAGTTCGCGGGCCTGTCGCACCGCCGGCTCCGCGTCGGGCATGCGAACCATCAGGCTGGCGCTCGTGACCAGTCCATCCCGCCAGGCGGCGAGGATGCCGGCGCTGGTGAGCTGTGTGTAGCCGAGGTCGTCGGCATTGATGATCACCTTTCGTAGCCCGCTCATGGGGCCGGCCGCTCAGCGTGGCGATCGCATCGCACGAGGCCGATTGCCTGGGCATTGCGGCCGAAGGCATCGCGGATTCGCTTCGCGAGCCGCCCCCCACGGCCAAAGGCCCAGGTCACCGCCAGCGCCGCGATCGCTCCAAGCCACACCGCCACTGCCGGCTTGACCAGCGCCGCGATGCCGACACTCGTCGCCAGCGCGGTGAGGACGAGCCATCCGAGCCACGTGGGGGCGAAGCGATATCGCAGTCGCACGAGCCGGCGGCCCGATCCGTGCTCCTCCTGAGCGGTCGTCACCCGCACGCAGGTCCAGGGATGCCCGAAGACCTCCACATCCCAGTCGCCCCAGCCGGTGTCGAGGGTGGTGCCCCAGTGGCTCGCCCGCAGTTCTTCGACCGTCCGGCTCACCACCTCGGGCCGCTCCCCCCACTGCTCGCCCCAGTAGGCGGCCGACTTCGTCCACCGGCCCCATGGCCACCGCCAACCCGAGCGGCCGCGGGTGGGATGCACCGCGATCGAGCGATAGGTGGAGAGCCGGCCTCGGTAGTGCGCAAGCGAGCGAACGAGCGGCTGCAGGTAGCTGAGCACCGCGATGGTCGCCCGGGAGCCCCAGCCGTCGTTGCGTGGCGGCAGCCGCGCCTGGATGGCCTGCAAGATCGCCACCACGACCGAGAGGCAGAGCATCGCCGCCGCAATCCCTGCCGCCGGCCGCCACGCCAGTGCGTTGATCGCCACCAGCGCCGCCGCGAGGTGCCACTCCAGGGTCGTCGGGATCATGGCCCAGTGGGCCGTTGGCGGGGCATACAGGCACTGAAACAGTCCGGTGCCAAACGTGCCGCGATAGACGAGCGCTTCCCGCATCTGCAAGCCCTGCAGCGCTGCACCGTAGAGCACGCCCCGCCATTTCCAACTGCCGCGGCCGTTGAACTTCTCCGGATGCTTGAACCGCAGGAGCGCCTCGGCCTCGCCGTAGCCTGCCTGCTGGCGAAGATAGCTGCGGGGTGTCTGCCGGCGGTGATGCCAGACAAAGGCCCCCGGGGCGAACGTGATCCAGCGGCCCGCCTGCTGCAAGCGCCAGCAGACATCGACGTCGTCGCCGGCCCGCAGAAACTGCGGGTCGAACCCGTTGATCGCCTCGAGCGGTCCGCGGCGGTAGGCCATGTTGCAGCCGGGAATGTGCTCGGCCACCTGGTCGCTCTCGAGCACGTGCGTGGGCTGCCCCGGCGAGGCGCCGACGCAGGCAGCCAGCCAGCCGTCATTGGGCGACATGTTGGGGCCGCCCACGGCGTCGGCACCGGTGGCCTCGAGCTGATGCACGAGGTGCGTGAGCCAGTCAGAATCGACGAAGCAATCGGAGTCGGTGTAGGCGACGATCTCGCCGGTCGCCGCCCGCAGGCCGACATTGCGGGATTCGCTGAGCCCCTTGTTCTCCTGGCGGATCGTCCTGACGTTCGCGAACCGGGCTGCGATGGCCGCCGTCTCGTCGGTTGAGCCGTCGTCCACGAGGATCACCTCGTAGTCGGGGTAACGGATGCGATCGAGCGATTCCAGGCATTCCGCGAGCGTGGATCCGCCGTTGTAGGAGCAGACGACGACCGACACGCGAGGATGTCGGGCCAGTAACCGCGAGGGCTCGGACACGGCGACAGCTCCCACGGCCTCGAACGACGGCTTTGGCGTGCGGTCGGCCCGGGTGATGCCAAACTGCCAGTCCTCGACCAGGTGGCCGCCGGTATGCCAGAGGTCTGTCCATGCAAAGACGAACGTGCCAGCGATTCCCACGAGCGCCGCCTCCCGCAGGTGGCCCGCGAGAAACGCCGCCTGCTCGGCATCGCCATGCCGCAGGGAATCCATGCCGAGCTCACCGAGGATCACCGGTCGGTCGCCGACGATGTTTTGCAGACGGAGCACGTAGCGGCGAAAGGTCTCCTGGTCGTGCAGATAGACGTTGAAGGTCGCGAAGTCGAGAAACGGGAGTTCCAGATACTCCGTGGGAGGGAAGTTCGCGTAGGTGACGAGCCCGGCAGGGTCGGCCTGGTGAGCCACGTCGGCGAGCGTGCGGAGGAATCGGCTCACCCGCGCCGCGCCATGCCAGCGGACGACGTCGGCAGGAATCTCGTTGCCCACCGAATAGCCGATCACGCTGGCGAACCGGCCGCCGAGATCGGCCGCGCGGTGGACGGCCTCGCGGGCTTCGCGCCGGGCTCTGTCGCCGTGCAGGAAGCAGAGATGTTTTGACCACGGCACGTCCACGAGAAGGCCGATGCCGCATTCCTCCGCGACCGCCAGGAGCCACTCGGGCGGCACGACGTACGTCCGAATGGCATCGATCCCAGCCTCGCGCATGAGCTGAAAATCGGCGATCGTTTGGGAGCGGTCTGGAAAGGGCTCGCCGCGATCATTGGGCGGAAACGGGCCGTAGGTCACACCCCGCGGCACGGCCTTCACGCTCCCGCGTGACAGAAACCGGCCATTCACCCGCCAGCGCCCGTCCGGCCGACCCGCCGACGCAGCCACGACTGTCCGCCGGCCGGCCAGCGGTACGGCGAGATCAGTCTGCGGTGTGTTCGGTGCGCCGAGAACGTCCATCAGAAGGCATCCGCCGGGATCGACTGGCCATCCGCGAGATTGCCGAGCGCCTCGAAGATCACGGCATCGACGTCGTAGGAGATGCCACGGACGGAGCCGTCCACGAATGTCCCGTTGAAGGCCTGGGCATGCGACGAGCCGAAGAGCTCCTCACCAGAGGGAATATCGGCGGCATCCCGGTCGGGTGGCTCATCGGTCACGCGGACCGTGTCCTCATCCCAGCCCGAGGTGTAGCCCTCGTTGTCGTCGGGCTGCGGCGTGCCGAGAAGCTCGGTGTTGAGCCGCTTCTCGCCGACAGCGAGCGTTCTCGAGGCACCATCCCGCACGTCCCGCATCCGGCGGGGAACCCGCGGCAGGTCGGTGCCAGCCTGGACGAGAATGCCCGTTCCCTCGAAGTTGCTGCCAGCGTAGTCGATCAGTCCGTGGGTCGCCTCGAGGCCGTCGAGGTAATAGATGTCGCTGTAGGTCACCGACTGGGGGCTCCGGCGGGTGGGGCAGAAGTAGAGGGGGTGCACAGCGGCCACCGCCGCCAGCGCGAGACTGAAGTCGTCATCCCCGCCGGCCGACCAGGCCGTCGTCGCCTCCGCGTAGGGCAGGATCTGAAACGCCCACCCGGCGTCCTGCCGCCCGACCGTTGCGGGCCGGCCGCCCACGAAGGTCGGCGGCATCCACCACTCGTTGCCCCCCGTCGGAAACGAGTTCATGGCGGCGTGATGCGACTGGAAGGCGAGCCCGATCTGCCGCAGGTGATTCTTGCACGAGACATTTCGCGCAGATTCTCGGGCCGATTGCACGGCCGGCAGCAGGAGCCCGATGAGCGTGGCGATGATCGCAATCACCACGAGAAGTTCGACGAGGGTGAAGGCCGCTCTCACCGGCCTGCCGTCACCTGCATGCCGGCCGCTGAGGACGGCTCCAGCGCCGCGAACACTCGCTGTCTGATCCTTCATGATACGACTGTAGGCGCGACTTCACCGCGCGACCCTCGCAATGCATGCCCCTTTGAGCCTGAGTATATCCAGCCACCGTCTGGCCAGAGGTCGATGAGGGCGATCCCGCTGGATTCCCGCGGTTCAGCGCGCCGAACGGCCGTCAGTCCGCGGGCAAACCGCGCTGGATCGGGACGGATGCCAGTTTCACCCCACGACTCACGGCGTTGGGCTTCGACGAACGGACGCTCGACGCGACGCCGTGCACGACCGCGTTTGATCAGCGGGTTCGACCGTCGCGGCGGGCCTGCGACCGCTTTCCACTTGCCTTCAGATGACTGCCGCGGCGGGTCTTGGCACCTTCGACCTTGAATCGAGCGGCAGTCGCCGCCGAACGCGCCGACCGCTGGCCGGCAACGTCGAACTTCAACGGCCGCTGGGCTGACACAGCAATCGGAGCCACGGACTTCTTCCGCTTCTTTCCGCCGCGCGTGGACGAAGCCACCTTCACGGTCGCCGGCGCGGAGACCGCGACTTCGACGGGCTTGGCCGCGACATTCGAGACCTTCGTGACTTTGGCAACCTTTGCCTTCTGCTTGCGATTGATCCCTGACACGGCCTCCTTGAGTTCCGTCCGCCGGCTCGCTCGCGCGCCACGGTTCACGGCCGTGCGAGCGGCCTTTGTCGGCTTGGTCGCGGCACTGAGCCGGGCCGCCTGCTTCGTGACCGCCGCTCGCACGCCGCTCGCCAGTTCGGCGAGTCGCGCCTCGAGCCGCTTGACGGCGCCGTCGAACACCTCGTGCTTTTCCTTGCTGCGGCGGTTCACGCCCGTTCCTGCCTTCGGCGACCGCTTCGTGCCTCGCGTCTGGTCGGCATGCAGGTCGCGCCACTTGTCGCGAAGCGCGCGGGCTCGCGACATCGCCGCCTGAACCTGTTCCTTCGAAGCCTTGGCGATCGTGGCTCCCATGCTCGACGAGAGCACCTTCTGCTCGGCGGCCGTGAGGAGCGAGCGAACCTGTTCGAGGGCGGTGGGCTGCGGACGCGACTTGGCCATGGGAAATGTTCCTGAAAGGGATGTCTGAAGGATGGAGTCGGGGATGAAGCCGAATCGCGATGCATTCGCGACTGAGCGGCTCGTTACGGAAAACATAGGGTTTGCCCCGGTCATCAGTCAAAGCCAAAGCCCGCATCCGATCCCCTGCCCGCTCGGCCGGTTGCCATCCTTCCGCCCCTGAGCCATGCTGCGGAGCCCCTATGAAGCCGACCATCCTCCGCGACCAGGCCACGACGCCCGACGGCATCCCGCTCACGCTCCACGAGCACGACGGCGTGTTCACGATCCGGGTCGGCGGCGTGGAGTTGATGTCGAGCCGGCAGCACCATTCGGAAGAACGACTGGCCGAACTGGCCTGCGAGGGCCTGAGGAGCCGCACCGGAGCACGGGTGCTCGTCGGCGGCCTCGGCATGGGATTCACGCTGCGAGCGGCGCTGGCCCAGCTCGACCCTCGGGCCGCGGTGGTGGTCGTGGAACTCATGCCGGCGGTCGTGGCGTGGAACCGCATGCCGGCCTATGGTCTCGGGGCCGACGCTCTGGCCGATGGCAGGGTCGAACTCGTCGAGGGGGACGTTGCCGCTGTGCTCCGGGAGAGCCGCGACCGGTTCGATGCCGTCATCCTCGACGTCGACAACGGAGCGAGCGGGCTGAGCGTGGGTTCCAATGACCGGCTCTACGATTCACGGGGGTTGGCGGCGGCCAAGGCGGCGTTGAAGCCCGGCGGCTGCCTGGCGGTGTGGTCGTCGGCGGCGGATCCCGCCTTTGCGGAACGGCTCCGGAAGGCCGGATTCGTGGTGACGGTCGAAAAGGCCCGCGTCCACGCGGGGGGCGGCGGCTGGACCACGCTCATCATCGGCCGAGCGTTGCCTGCGAGCAGTGCAGGGAGCCCAGCGCGGTGAGGCGTTGCCCTGTCCAAGCCCAACGCCGTGAGGCGTGGGGTGAAGCTGCGATCGGCTGCGATCAACGGTGCTTCGCTCGCGGCTACGGAAAGAAAAACCCCGGCGACGCTTGGCTTGACCACCTTGCAGGTGAGTCAGAGCATGCTCGCCACCTGGTCCACGCCATGCTCCGCGGGATCGAGTCCAACGACCAATCTCTCGGGTGCCCGTCAGCCGGCCGTCAGCCGGCCGTCAGCCGGCCGTCCGAGACCTGCGAGCGTGGTATCGGCCGCCAGTTTCCGCTGGGCCCGTCGCAGAGCCTCGATGGCCCGCGACGTTCGGCGGCCATGGCGGTCGTACAGCATGCTCTCGCCGCACTCGAGGAGGCTGTCGGCGGTGATGTCTTCGGGCGGCCGCGCGAGCGTGAACGACGCCTCCAGCGTGGCGAGCCGGTGCACGAATCCCTGCTGGGAGAGCGCGTCGAGGATCTCGGCGGCCACCGTCTCCGGCAGGCCGGTTTCCTCGACGAGATGGCCGAGAGACACTGCCCGCCCCGACTCAAAGCCCTCGGCCACCACCTCCATCAGCAGCAGCACCGAGGTCGAGTCAACCATGCCGCTCTTGAGCCGTACCCGCTCCATCTCCTCGAGCTCGTCGCGGCGTCCACCGTGCCGCTGCACGATCGCGGCCACCTCGACTCCGAACAGGATGCAGATCCACATCGCGTAGGTCCAGATC
>JBPCTA010000131.1:0-3284 GCA_051006595.1 Pirellulales bacterium | reverse complement strand
CCAGCAGCGCGAGCAGTGCCAGGCCGATCGCTGCCGACACGATCGGCACGGCCGGGCTCGGCTCGACGCGGCGGTGCATCACCTCGATAAACCCCTCGGCGTCGCGCTGCATCCGCTGGGCTGCCGCCGCCGGCTCGAGTGAGCCGCCGAGCAACGCCTGATAGGCGGGCCGCATGCCGTCCCAGACGGCCCGCAGTTCGGTCGCCACCGGCATCAGCCGGCCGTTCTCGAGTTGCGCCCGAGAGGCGGCCAGCGTGGCGTCGGTGGCGAACACGGGATCGTCCCAGACAACCTTCCGCGCCGGCAGCATCCGCAGTCGCTGCACGAGGCGGCGCTGGGCATCCTCTGAGGCCATGTGCCGCACGAAACCCATCGCGGCTTCCGCGGCGGTCCCCCGGGCGTTGGTGTTCAGGGAATAGCCCTTGGGAGCGACCATCGGCCGCATGGGCTCGCCCGTGGTGGCGACCGTGGGCAGCACGGCGATGGCCGCGTCGATGTCCGGATTCGCGAGGTAGTCCGACCAGCTCCAGTCGCCGTTGACGATCATCGCCGCCCGGCCCGTCTTGAAGAGCGAGTCGGCCAGTTCGTAGTCGCAGTTGGCCGGAGTCACCTTGTGCACCTCGCGGAGATCGCGAATGAAACCGAGTGCCCCGGCCATGGCCGGAGTATTCAGATCGGGCATGGGTGGCGACGTGGCCGGCTCGCGAAACACCGAGCCGCCAAAGCCCGTAACGAACGGAATCGCGAAGAACGGCTCCGTGTAGTTCCAGACCAGTCCGTAGCGGTCGATCCTGCCGTCGCCATCCTCATCGATCGTGTTCTCGACGGCGAGTGCCACCAGCGCATCAGTCGTTGTCGGAGGCGACGACATCAGCCGGCGGTTGTAGACAAGCGCCAGATGGTTGCCGAAACGGTCGCCGATCTGCACCAGCTCGCGGCGGTGAGGATCGTCGACCGACGGCAGGGTGGTCAACGCACCCTCCACGAAGCCCTTCTGCTCAGTCTCGGAGATCCAGGGACTCAGATCCTGGATGATCCCCATCGTGTGGAACGTGTCGAGCACGTCCGACGGCCCGTAGACAAGCTCTGGACCGGCCCCGGCGAGGGCCGCTGCCTGAAATCCGCTCCGCAGCTCCTCCGTCTCCTTGTAGAGCGGTCGGATGGAAACGTCTGGATGCTCCGCTTCGTAGCGGGCGATCTCGTCGGCGAGAAACTCCCGCTCGTTGGGCCGCGACTGGTGCCAGATCGTGATCGTCTGCCGTGTATCACGGGGCCCGCATCCGGCCGCAAGCACGGCAACCACCACCGGCACCACGCTCAGTAGCATCATTCGGACGGAGCGGGCAGCCATGCGACAACCTCACTCGGACCGGCTGACGCGGAGGACGACGGCCTCGAGGGGCGGCAGCGTGACGATCGTCTCGCCCCCATCGGCCTCGGATCCGGCAGTGGTGGTCGATGCGATGACGACTTTGTCACTCTCGCCAGAGGCGGTGAACACCTGACTCACCGCCCCGCCCTGCGGCATGGGAATCCGCCAAGCGAAGGCGGCATCACCGCGGTTGAAGCCGATGAGGAGATGGTCGCGGTCGTCCGTTCTCCGAAAGGCGAGGACCTTTGCCGCATCATCAGCCGGCAGAAACTCGATTGCTCCGCGGCGCAGGGCAGGAAATCGCCGCCGCAACTCGATCGCCGCACGGTAGAAATCGAAGGTCGCTTGATCAAAGGCCACCGGATCTGCCGGCCTGGGAAGGCCCTTGGGATCGATCGCCTGAGGCTCGTAGGTCAGGTCGGGCCAGACCATCGGCATGCGGTCGCAGGGGTCGTCGGCACCCCACATTCCTGCCTCGGTGCCGTAGTAAATCATCGGCGCCCCGACATACGTCATCTGCAGGAGGGCGACCATCCGCTGGATCCGTCGTTCCCGCGCATCCGGCTTGCGGACGCGATAGTCGTCGTGCTGTCGAGGGGACACATCGATGTCGTAATCGAATCGCTCCGGCATGTGATACGGTCGCCGTGCCGCGTTGACGATCATCGATGCGAGCCGGTCGGTATCGTGCGAGTCCACGAGGTTCAGCATCGCATACCGCATCGCCACGGGATGATCCTGAAGGCGGTCGGCGAACTCCTGAGTGGCCTTGCCCGCGGAGAGCGTCGAGTCAATCAGGTAACCTTTCGTGGGAAATGAGAAGCCGTAGTAGTTCATCGTGGCGTCGAACGATCCCTCATCGAGAAATCGGCTCGCCTCCTCCCATTCCTCGGCCACGGTGTAGGCCTCGGGATTGAGCTGCTGCACGAGGGCATGCCAGTCGCGCCAGAAGGCGACCGGCACCTCGCGGGCGACGTCGAGCCGCCAGCCGTCGATCCCGTCGGCGGGATCGCCGTTGCCATCGGGATCCATCCACCGGCGGGTGATGGCGAGCACATATCCCTTGGGTCCCGGATGGAGATCCTTGCCGTCGGGCACGTCGGCAAACTCCGGCAGCGTGTCGATGCCCCACCAACAGCGATACTTGAACTCGTTGGCAGGTGTCTCCGGGTCGTCGTACCGCTCGACCGTATACCAGTGCTTGTACGGCGACTGCTCCTGCTTGTCGCGGAGGTTTCGGAAGGCGAAGAAGTCGCGGCCCGTGTGGTTGAAGACGCCATCGAGCACCACCCGGATTCCGCGGGCATGCGCCTGCTCGAGGAGCGTCAGAAAGAGCCGGTCGGCTTTCGTCCATTGCCAGGTCGCCGGATCGCTGGTTTCCAGCTCCATTGTCGCGAGATCACCGGCTGGATCAGGACCAAAATACGGATCGACATGATGAAAGGAACTACCGTCGTATTTATGGAGCGACCGCGCGTGGAAGACCGGATTGAGGTAGATCGCCGTGATGCCGAGCGTCTGGAGGTAATCAAGACGGTTGATGATCCCCTGCAGATCGCCGCCGTAGCGCCGATGAAAGACACCGTGCTCGAAGAAGTTTGGGCCCAGTGCCCGTTCCCACGCTGCCCGGGCATACCAGTCACCGGTCCATGATGAGACCGCCCAGGTCGCGGGAACCTCCGCCTCCAAGGACTCCCTGGTGGGGTCGTTCGTGGGATCGCCATTCGCGAATCGTTCCGGGAAGACCTGATAAAAGACGGCGTCCGCCACCCAATCCGGAACATGGGCCGTTTCCGCGGCGGCGGCATTCCAGCCAAAACAGGCGGTTAACACCAGAAGCCAGTTGCCGGTTCGACCCGCGGCCCCGTGTGTTTCGTACACCATGGCGTGTGCTCCCCCCCTGTGTTGAGAC
>JBPCTA010000130.1:0-4715 GCA_051006595.1 Pirellulales bacterium | reverse complement strand
TGCGATGGAACTCGGAGTGGGGGCGACGGGTGTGTCGTCCGCGAGGGTGTTGGTCTCGGAGAGTCACGAACATGGCGATCTGGCGTGTCGGGGGCCGGCTTGATCACGGGCTGCGGGGATTCGCGGCGGCGTGCGCCGTGGCCGTTGCCGGATCAGGAGCGACGGCGGCCGTGCCCACCATCGACAGCCTTCCGCTGGCGGCTTCCTATGGCAGCGGCGTGCATTCGTATTTTGCCGGCGATTATGGCCGCAGCTACGACGATCTCTCCCAGGCGATCGAAGGGGGCACGATGGACCCGCGGGCCTACTATTTCCGCGGGCTCGCCGCCTTGAAGCTTGGCCGGACGGACGAGGCCGAGGCTGACTTTACGGCGGGCGCCGCCCGCGAGGCGGAGGGCTCGGGCTCATGGCCGATCGCCCGATCGCTCGAGCGAGTGCAGGGCTGCGATCGACTCAAGCTGGAGCGGCATCGAACCCGCGCCCGTGTCGCATCGCTCCAGGAGAATCGCCGCCGGAACGAACTCCGCTACCTCGACGTGGAACGCGGGGAAGCCGATGTGCTGCGTCGTCGCCGTCCCGTCAGGGACCAGATTCGCGACGGCGCGAACCCCTTTGTCGAAGAGCAAGCCCCGGAGGCCGTGCCCGCGGAGGAAGCCCTCGATATCCCTGCTGCCGGCCGCGGTCAGGCCGAAGAAATGCCCGTGCCCAAGGAGAGCCCGGCCGACGACACGATCCCCAAGGCCGGCGACGACCCGTTCGGAGCCGGCGACGGCTTTGGGGAAAACGTCCGGCAAAACAGGGATCAGCAGTCGGAACGAGCCGTGTCCGAGCGCGAAGATGCCCTCGAACAGCGTGATCAGGTGAGGGAGCGAAATGCCTCTGAGTTTGAAAACGCTGCCGGACAGCGTGACGGCCAGGCCGAACTCGACGCCGTCCGCTGAAGCCGACCGGCCGTGAGGCGGCGGACAGTCCCGCGCTGAGTTCAGGCCCGTGGAAGCCGTCTGGCCGCGAAGGCCAGGAGCAGCCAGCCCACGATCAGAAGCACGCCGCCGATCGGCACAATCGCGCCGAGCAGTTTGAATCCCGAGAGAGCGAGCACGGCCAGGCAGCCGCTGAAGATCAGCGTGCCCACGAGAAAGCACCAGGCCGCCACGGTCAGGTGCGACGCGATCTGCGGTCGCGACAGGCCGAGCAGGCCAACGGCCACCAGAGCCGCCGCGTGATACATGCAGTAGCGTGCCGCCGTCTCCCAGTTGGCCGCTTGGCCAGTGGCCTCGAGCGTCGCCCTGAGTCCGTGGGCCCCAAAGGCACCCCCGGCCACTGAGACAGCGCCGAGGAGGGCCCCGGTGACGAGCCATGCGCGGGCCATGAGCGTTACGGCCTGGCCGTGCCGAGGAGTTTCTCTTCTTCTTCTTCCTGGATGATGATCCGCGGCGTGACCATCAGCATCAGGCTGTCGGTGGTGCGGCCCATGCCGACGTTCTTGAAGAGGCGGTTGATGTAGGGAATCTTCGAGAGGATCGGCACGCCAAACTCGTTGCGGCCCTCGCGGAGCCGCTTGATGCCGCCGAGCAGCACCGTGCCACCGTCGGGCACGCTCACCGTCGTCGTCACGGTTGTGAACAGGAACTCCGGCAGCTGGATGGTGGTGCCGTTGGACTGGAGCTCGAGTTCGCCCGACGAGGCCACGCCGTTGGTGAGTCCGACGAGGCCGTCGGCCCCCGGCACCTTCACGTCGGTGCCGCTCTTTTCATCGCTGGTCTTCGACTTGGTCGATCGTGAGCCCTCGAACTGGAACTGCTCCACGCGGCCGATCTGCGAGAAGAAGGGCACGAGGGTGAGCCGCACGAAGCGGCGATCGTTCGAGACCACAGCCTGCACGTTGACCGCCGTGCCCTCGTTGAGCACCGTGATTACCGGCTGCTGGGCGGCGGAAAAGTCGCCGACCACCGGCACCACGGCGGTCACGAACGGCCGCTGACGCGTGTCGGAGACGAACGCCTGCTGACCGTTGAAGAGCGTCACCTTCGGGGCCTGCATGACGTTCGACCGCGTGTTGCCCTGGGCGGCCTGGATCAGGAAGTAGGCCTCGATGTCGGAGAGGATTGCGAATCCAAAGTTGGCGGCGCTCGTGGCCGGGTCGGGCAGACCGGGAAGGCTTGGCACGGTCGCGCTGCCGAAGCTGTTCTGGCGGAAGGGAATCGAATAGAAGTTGCGGCCCGTGGGGGTGATGCCGGTCTGTCCGACGCCACCCTGACCAACGCCCCCCTGTCCGACGCCACCCTGTCCAATGCCGCCCTGCCCGACGCCCTGGTTGGACTGATAGAGGGCCACGCCGGGATTCCCGGAATTGTCGAGGCCGATCGTTTGCGAACGAGCCCCCTGGGAGGCGTTGATGCCCTGCGAAAATGGCGAGATCGAGCCGTTGCTCTGGGTCGGGATCGCCGTCATGTTGAGCGGCTCGTTGACGTTGGTCTGGATGTTGAAGTCGAAGTCCACGCCAATCCGCTCGAAGAAGGTGTCGGCGAGCGTGATGAACCGCACCTCGATCGTGACCTGCAGGTCTTGCAGCCGGCGGAGTTGCTCGAGCAGGTTGGCGATCTCTTCATGCACCTCCTGCGTCTGGCTGACGACGAGGCTGAGGTTCGTCTGGAAGGGTCGGATCGCGCCAGGGCCGCCGGTGGTGTCCCAGGTTTCCTGGGCGACCGTGCTCTGGATCAGTTCGATGAGGGGGCCGAAGTTCGTCTGACCGCCGCCGCCGATCGAGGGGGGGCCGAACGGAATCGAGGGAGTCGAGCCGGTCACCGGCCCGCCACCGCCGCCGAGCTGAAGCTGGGCCAGCGACCCGCCATCGAGTGCGGCCTCGCCGCCGGCTGCGTGGGCGGGTGCAGCATTGATTCCAGCGGGGGCCGGCCCGACCTGGACGGCGAGGTTGTTGCGAAGCGCGACCTGCGAATAGCCGTCGCGGAGCGCCCCCGTGATGCCGAGACCGTCGGACGAGAAGTTGGGGATCGGCAGCACGAGGTCCGCGACGGGATACGTCACGGCATAGACCTCGCCCTTCACGAGTCGGGGACTCGTGACTTTGAGCACCTCGTCCTTGACGACATAGCCCAGATGCAGCGGCTCGAGCAGGAGCTTGAGGGCGCTTTTCAGCGAGATCGGCTGGTCGAGGGAGAGGGTGACGGGGGTGTCGCTCCGGACGGCCTCCTGGTCGAGTCCGACCATGTCGAGATGGATGGCGACGTCGGCCTGCTTGGCCAGAGCGTCGATCACCAGCGTCAGCGGCTGCTCGCGATAGGTGGGCTTCACCGGCAGGTCGAGCTTCTTGTGGATGGCAAGTTCAGCGGCCGTTGCCTGCGACCGTCCCTCCGCGAGCCGCTGGGTCCGCGACTTGGTGAGATCCTGCCAATCTTTGGTGTCGGGGAACTTGATCGAACCAGCGAACGGCACGGCCGAGCCTTCGACGTCTTCGGCGGAGTCGAGGAAGCCCGCCTGACGATCGCCGTCGATCGACTTTTGGGCATCGAGCCGGCGAATCATCCGGCTCTGGGCGAGCAACTGCCGCACCACGGCATTGTCGGGGGCGAGTTGTCCGGCCTTTTTCGCGATCGCCTCGGCCTCGGGGAAGCGTCGCTCGTCAACGAGCGAGTTGTATTCCTCGATGAGCATCGCGATGCGCTGGTCAACCTCGACCCGCTGCGACCGCTCGCGGTCGATCTGGGCCTCGACCTTCGAAGCCTGCTTCTCGAGCGCGAGTTCGGCCCGCCGCTTGCCGGTGGCCTGCTCGATGTCGGCGCGGGTTCGCTCGATGCGGCGGAGCATCTGCGTCTTGGTTTCCTCCGGAATCGGCTGGTCGTCGAGGCTCTTGGCGGTGGCTTCGAGCAGGTCGAGTGCGTCGGCCGGCGACTTCTGCGAGAGCCGTTTGGCTTCCAGCTGTTTCGCGGCGACTTCGGCGGAGATCCGGGCGAGCGCCAGCGTATCGGAAGCGGGCGCATCGACTGCTGCCGGCTTCGGCTTCGCGCTGGGAGCCTGCTGGGCGGCCTGACTGATGGCGTCTTCGATCACTTTTCGCGCCATTTTTTCGTCTGCGCGGCCCGCCGCCTCGGGGGCGGGAAGTTCCTCCGCGGCGGCCGGTGCGACCGACCAGATCCACGCCATCACGCAAACGACCGCAGCGGCGAGGCGGCCGGCAAAGGCCGCCGCTGAGCGGCGTCGACCGGGGCCCAGCGCGGGTCGCGGGGAGGGTGTGCGTGGCATGCGCGGCTTCCTTGTCCGGGAAACGATCGTGGAAAGATCATCGAGAGGGCGGGAGAAGTACCCGCGGCGGCTTCCATGGGTCAAGGCCACGTGCCGGCCACGGATGTCGGGAAAGCAAGGCAAGATCGGCAGTCCGGAAAGCGGGCTCCGGACGGTCGTCAACCACAGATTTTGCGGTTGCCACGGCTGCGGGCCGCGGCCGGTCCGACTGCCCCTACGCTGGCCGCGAGGGCTCCGCGGATGCGATCTGCGGAACTTTTCTGCGGGCCGCGGCCTTTTCCACCGTGTCCAGCAACTGATCGACGCGAAACGGCTTGAAGAGCACCAGGTCGATCCCCGCCTGCCGAGCCTTCACGATCGAGTGACCCGGGTCGTAGCCGAAGCCGGTCATGAGCGCGAGCGGTACCGGATCGATGATCTCCTGGAGCCGAAGCAGGAGTTGGTAGCCGCTCATG
>JBPCTA010000129.1:0-2614 GCA_051006595.1 Pirellulales bacterium | reverse complement strand
GAGCGAATACGTGTCGGTGGCGGCTACGGCATTCAGGAAGGCCGCGTACTGCCCGATCGTCACGTCGTACTTGCCGATCTGGTAGTCGTAGGCGACGGCTCCGTACGTCGTCGTGTCTGCAGCATTGCCTGCATTGCCGATCGGCACCATGTCGATCGTGACGGCGCGGGCCGACGGCACACCACATCCGAACCCAATGAACCAGACGCATCCAGCGATCAGGCTACGCAGCAGAGATTCCGAGCGAGAACTTCCAAACATCAGCAGGACTCCAGTGAACGACGACGGACAAAAGCCAGAACTCGTGTTCACGCATCAGAGAGATACGTCACTGCTCTTGATGACGCGATCCTAGGCCATCTGCTGGTCGCATGAAGGGGCGTTGCCGACAAAGTGACGAATCGGGCAGGGGCAGGGACGAATCGGGCATGCTTGGGACGAATCCGCCAAAGACTGGGACGAATCCGCGGCGAGAGGGCAGGCCACGGGGTGTCAGAGAGCCGTGGCCGGGGAACGCAAAATGGGTTCTGACGCGCTGCAAGGCCACGCGATCAGCAACCGACTGGCTCGCGTCAGGCTCGCTTCCGAAGCCGCCACATCGAGTAGCCACCGCAGGCCACACCGGCGAAGGCCATGGCGTAGGTGGAGGGTTCGGGGACGGCGGTGGTGCCAAAGGCGATGCTGAGGGTCGGATAACTGTTGGTGTTGTTGGTGTAATTCGCGGTGCTGTTGCGAAACGTATCGAGCGCCACGAATCCGTCACTCACCGAATAAAAGTTGTTGGTGGTGCCGTTGGCATAACCGGTCGTCCGCATGATGCCAAAGGCTCCCGACGGCCCCCACAGCCTCAACGCATAGCCAGTCGTCCCGGTCATCGAGAAGTTGGAGATGTTGGGGAAGCCGGCTGGTGTGAGGCTTACCGTGAAAGCCGTTGCTGTCGTGGGAGGGCACGTGAAGCTGATCGTGTCGCTTGCATAGAGCGTCGTTCCCGGGACGGCCGAATAGGGCGTCAGATTGGTGGTGTTCACCAAATCGACGACGAGTGAACCCGATCCGGTGGTAACGCTCGACGTGTTCAAGCCGATTTGCAGCCAGTCCATGGAATAGCCGCTGGCGGTGCCGGACACGAACGCGACGCCGTAGTTCTGAGCGCTCGTCGAACCAGAAGTCCATGTCGCATTGGAGTTCGCCGCCTGTGACGGGCCGAACCACGTCACGGTAGCGGCTTGAACGGCTGAGCCGCCAACTGCGACGCAAGCAGCCGCGACGATAAGGAGCATGGCACCCACGTGACGGATCCGCTTGCGACGCCGCCACATCGAGAACCCTCCGCAGGCCAGACCGGCGAGGGCCATGCAACAGGTGGATGGCTCGGGGACTGCTCGCACCTGGAAGGCATTGATCAGCGGACTCTTGTTGAAGTCGCCGCCCGTGGGATCACCGTCGAGCGTGAAGACCTGCGTCGTCCCATTAGCCGTGAACGTTCCGAGCACGTACTGCCCGAGTCCGCCCACCGTGTTCGTCGTATTGGTATCGAGCGTCACGGGACTGGTTGCGGCATCGGCAACCGTCGCATCCATCGTGGTGCCGAACGCGCCGGGTGTCTGCGCGGCGTTGCTTGCCCACCACTGGATTTGGTATTGCTGTCCATTCGTCAGGCCGCCGAGCGTGCCAGTGATGGTGGGCAGCACCGAAGCGGAGCCGCCGTAGTCAAGCAGCAACTTGTAGGCAGCACTCAGGCCGGCGTACGAACCCGTGCCCGTGCCAAGGTTGCTGAAGGAAGTGAGGGCACCCGGGCTCTCGCGAAAGGTGACGCTGCCGGTGGTGGCCGTATTAATGAAGACGTTCGCGGCGGGGAACACGAAGGGCAGAAACGTCACCCCGTTCACCGTAGTCGACGATACACCCGCCGCGCCGAGGTTGTACGCGTAGACCGCCGTGCCCGCCGTCGATACGTCAGTGTCACCAGAGACCGTCTGAGGACTCCCCCACACGATGGGCGCAGCTGAAGCGACCGTTCGGGTGTTGAAGGACGATACCGACAGAACGACTCCGGCGAGGGCGACGAACGACAAGGCCGAGAACGTTGATTGTTTCATGGGTGTGTAGCCGAGGAGGGTACTGACGCAGTGATAGGGAGAAAACTATGGGGCGGCCGCGTCGACGACCGTCTCCATCACTCTCAGCCAAAATAGTACTAGAGACCTCGACTCCGGCAACCAGTGGAGTCCTCGGAAGTGACGAATCGGGCGCAGGTAGGGACGAATCCGGCAAGTTTAGGGACGAATCCGCCGTGGGCTGGGACGAATCCGCGGCGCGAGCATGGCCGCAGCGTGGTCGTAGCCGTGGCTGTCACGGCGGGCGACAAGATCGAAGGATTACGCCAATGGGCCTCCGGTCGGTGCCTGTCGGCGGATCGGGCGGGAGTGTATTCGCGGTCGGAAGGAGGCAGGGAATTGCGGTCGAGGCAGGAGGGTCGTGCGGGAGCCGGGGGTGAGTTGAGCGAGCCCGCCGGAGGCGGTCCAAACGCTTGAAGATTGTTCTAGGCCGGCCCGCTCGTATTGTCGACTTTGACTAAGACGCTCACAGGGGTCGGATTCACTCCATCCGCTAC
>JBPCTA010000128.1:0-2630 GCA_051006595.1 Pirellulales bacterium | reverse complement strand
GCAGGGCACATCGTGACCAACAGTCCGAGCATGCAGACCGCTTCGGGGATGAGCGCATAGAGCATCGCGACCGAGAGATCGGGATCGAGCCGGCCACGGGCGGCGCGATGGGCGGCGACCATCACTGCGGCGGGGAAGACGACGCCCACCAGCGCCATCGCCACGCGGGGAAGCGTGAGCAGCCGCCGGAGCTGGAACGCCACCTCGGTCCAGATCGCGGCGATGGCGGCACGAGCAGACCCGTGCCGGCGACTGGCATCGGCAGCGGAGGGGGCGTCGGGCAGCGTCATGCCTGCACCCCACGATGCAGCCGCATGAGCTGTCCAAAGATCCCCTCGAGCGATCGGTCGGCCGGCACCACTTCGCTGACGCTCAATCCCTCGGCCACGGCCCGCCCGACAGCCTGCTCGACCACCGCAGCCGGTCGGCGGGTGGCCACGACCACCATGCCCGCCTCGAGCCGCACGCCCTCGACCCCCTCCACACTGCAGGCGATCTCCGCGAATCGCAGCGGGTCAACGCAACGCACCCGTACCTCCACGGGAAGGGCGTCGATGAGACCGCGAATCTCCGCCGCCGTGCCGCTGGCCGCCAGACGGCCGCCGAGGATCACGGCCAGCCCTGCATCGAGCGACTCCACCTCGTGGAGCAGATGACTGGCCACGATCAGGCTTCGCGATGTTGCCCACGATCGCACGAGCTCCACGAGGTGCCGCCGCGCGACCGGGTCGAGGCCGTCGAACGGCTCGTCGAGCACGAGCAGGTCGGGATCGTGAGCCATGGCGCCGGCGAGTTTGGCCCGCTGCCGCATGCCTTTCGAGAGCGTGCCGAGCGGCCGACGAGCCGCCGCCGTGAGTCCGACCTGCTCGAGGCTGCGATCCGCCCGGATCGAGGCTTCCGCGGCGGTGAAGCCCGACAGCCGCACGAGATACCGCACCCACTCCCGCGGTGTCGTGCTGCGGTCGGTGAGGTCGGCGGCCGGACAATAGCCCATGCGTCGCAGCACGCGGGCGTTGCCGAACGGCGATTCGCCAAACACGAGCACGCGGCCCATCGTGGGTCGCAGTTGCCCGGTGACAAGGCCGAGAAAGGTCGTCTTACCGGCTCCGTTCGGGCCGACGAGGCCGTGCGTGCCGTCTGCAAGGTCGATCGACACATCATTGACGCCGATCACCGAGCCGTAGAGTTTCGTGAGGTGCTGGATCGAGATCATGGCATCAGGCCCTCGTCGGCACCGCGACCCGCCAGGCAAGCACGGCCATCGACACGATCGAGACGGCCACCAGCGCGGCGGCCGGCGGCAGGATCGCCCGCGGCCTCGTCTCGATGCCGAATGTCCAGGCCTGAATCACTCCGACGGCATGGTAGGGGGAGATCCATGACCAGCGGTCGATCGTGGTGTCGAGCCCCGCGGCCCGCGCGACCCAGTTCCAGCGGCGCGGCGGCATGGGTCGCCAGGCATCGTCGTCAACGTCGCCGGCAGTGGCGGCCGCCAGGTCTCGCGCCTCGGCGGCGACCAAATCGGCGGTGGTGAGCGACGCATGCGCCACCCAACAGGCGGCCCAGGTGGCAAACCAGGCGAAACTCGCGATCCGGCTCTCCGCAGTCAGCGACGAATAGGCCAGCGCCAGGAGCACGGTTGGGAGGGCGAGGGCTGCACTGGCGGCAATGATCCGCAGCGGCAGGTCCCAGGTCTCCGCGATCACCCAGATGCTCGGGCTGACGAGCACGCCTGCCAGCCAGAGCGCCACCGCGGGCAGCACCGTGATCGCGGCGACGATCGCCGCCAGCACCGCGACCTTGCCGCAGATGTAGTCGAAGCGGCGCACTGGCCGCGTGAAGTAGATGAGCCATGCCTTGGCGCGGAGATCCCGGGAGATCAGCGCCGGCGCGACGAGGCCCACCACCACGGCGAGCAACACCGCCTGCGGCGCTCGCATGAAGGCGAGCAGGAGTCGCGACCAGACGAGCCTGCGGGTGGCGGCGACATCGCCTGCCTCGTCGGCATGCCTCTCCTTCCCGGCCGACGTGCCCAGCGTGTCGGCCAGCACGGTGCCGAGCATGCCCACGCCGTCGAGATTGCGGCCCGAGAGGGCCCGCTCCTGCAGCGAGGAGAACCGCCCCTCGTCGATCGCCTGCTCGAAGGCGAAGAAGCTTGCGGCGAAGAACAGGGCCGGGCTCCAGGCGAAGAACACAGCCCGCCGCAGCCAGCGACTCGTCCACGCCAGCCTGATGCCCGTGGCGGCGATCACGCCCACGACAGCCCACGTGCTCGTTCGTCGACCGGTCCAGGGCCGGTAGCCCACGTCATGAAGCGGCATGCCATTCCTCCGGCGAACGTGCGATCGCTTCCAGAAACACCTCCTCGAAATCCCGTCGCTCGGGCGTGAGCGACCGCACGACCACGCCAGCTTCCTGCACGGCCTGCCAGAGCCGCTCGAGCCCGGCGGTATCCTGCGCAGGCAGGAGCAGCGTCGTGGCATCGCGGCAGGTGGCGGCGATGCCACGCGTTTTCAGAAGGGCAGCGCAGGCAGCGAGCGGCCCGGTCGCCTCGAGCCGCAGGCTCGGCACGACGGGCTCGGTGAGCTTCTCGAGCGAACCCTCGAGTCGCACCTGTCCGGCGGCCAGCA
>JBPCTA010000127.1:0-5210 GCA_051006595.1 Pirellulales bacterium | reverse complement strand
CCACCATCTCGATCGTGCACTCCTCGCCCACGTGATCGCCTGCAGCCGCCGGGTCGAGCACCTCGCCCTCTTCAGCCTCGGCCACGGCCGTCTCTCTTCCCGTTGCCACCCGATCCTCCTCCGCGGCTCGGCCCGTCGAGAGTGTGGTGAGCAGGAACACCGCCGCGACACCGAGCCGCGCGATCAGGAACGCATCGGGACGCATCATGAGAGCTTTGCACCTCAGGGAGGAGTTGGATGGATCCGCACTCCGGTGTCTCATCCTGCAGGTGAGGGTATCCGATGCGAGGGGGCAGGGAAAACTCCCGTGCCGGATTGGTTCGCCGGCGGTGGGCATGCTCGGCGCCCGGGACGGTGCGACAGGATGTCCCGGCTGGCCGCCGTTCCTCGCATCCTCCTCGGGCAGACCGTGTGCCACAGCCTGCTAGGCCGCTTCCACGCCCGGGCTCTCGCCGAAGTAATACTTCTTGGCGTCAGGATTGGAGAGCACCTCCTGTGCGGTGCCGTGGCAGAGCACCTTGCCGGCACGGATCACGTAGCTGCGGTCGGTGATCGCCAGCGTCTCCCGCTCGCGATGATCGGTGATCAGGATCGAGATCCCGTCGTCGCGGAGGCCGCGGATGATCTTCTGGATCGAGTGGATCGTCACGGGATCGATGCCCGTGAACGGCTCGTCGAGCAGGATGATCCTCGGCTCGGTGATCAGGCAACGGGCAATCTCGAGCCGGCGCTTTTCACCCCCCGAGATGTAATGGGCCTTGGAGCGGCGGATCTTCTCGATGTCGAACTGCTCGATGAGGCGGTCGCAACGGCGGCGGCGCTCCTTCGGCGGCATACCGATGAGCTCCATGATCGCCAGCAGGTTCTGCTCGACGGTGAGCTTGCGAAACACGCTCTGCTCCTGGGCCAGATAGCCCATGCCGCCGTCCCGGGCCCGCCGATACATCGGCCAGTCGGTGACCTCCTCGTCGTCGAGTCGCACGCGACCGGAATCGGGAATCACGATCCCGCAGGTCATCCGGAAGCTGGTGGTCTTGCCGGCGCCGTTGGGGCCGAGCAGGCCGACGATCTCGCCGGCCTCGACGTGGAAATCGACGCCATCGACGACCCGGCGCCGACCGTAGTTCTTCACGAGGCCTTCGACGCTCAACAGCGACATTCGTCCCACTCCTGCGGGCCTGCCGGCGGGGCCTCGGCAGGCGGGGTCGGGCGGAGCCTGCGGCTCACCGCACGAACCGCATCCTCCCGAAGTTGGGCCATGAGGGCAATCGCAAATCCCAGCCGCGGAACCGCAGGGGAATGCCCCAGGATGCCGGCACGGCATGCGGCCAGAAGACGACGAGCGCCTTACCGATGAGGAGCCGTCGATCGACATGATGGCCATCCAGCCAGAGGCGGCTGTCTTTGCTGGCCGCCGAGTTGTCGCCAAGCATGAAGAACTGATCGGCCTCGAGCGGGAAGGTGAGCACATCCTCCTCGATCACCCGCCCGTTTCGCTCCACGTCGACGGCCCCGATGTAATAGAGATCGCGGAGGATCCTCATCTCCGAGACGCGCACATCGGCGGCAGTCGCCCGAATGCCCGCCGGTGCGAGGTCGCTCGCCGCCTGCGATCCCGGGGCGATCTCGTCCGCAGCGATCCGCGGAGTAGTGGTGGGCATCGGCCGCAACCAGGACGTGGGGCGATCGAACGAGATGCGACATCCATTCACGAACAGCGAGAGCTCATCATCGACGTTCGCAAACAGGATCCGCCACGAGCCCGTGCCGCGGACCGGTGTCGTGGCCGTAGCGGCGTCGTCCAGGCCCGGCACCTGCAGCCTTGCAGTACCGTCGGCCAGATCGAACTCCACGAGGTGGCGGTCGCCCGCCTCGACCAGGTCGATGCCGATGCGGCCGCTCGTGGACCGGCTCTCGAGCACCGCCTCCACGGCGATGTCGCCCACGGCATGCAGCCGCGTGGGATTCGTGTTGTAGGGCTGGAAGTCGTCGATCGGCAGCGGTGTCGGGGTGGGTTCGGGCCGCCGGCCCGCGCGGATGTGCTGCCAGGCGTCTGCGGAGGGAATGAGATGCCGGTAGCGGAGTTCCGCCGACGTGCCCGGTCCGCACGAGGCCGTGAACGACCGGCCGTCATCGGCGGTCTTCCACCGGCTCCCGGCCGCTGCGTCTGGCGATGACCAGTCGGCCCAGGCCAGGGGCCAGCCTGCCTTCACGAGCGCTTCGGCCACGTGGCCGCTGTCGTGCACGCACTGCAGCATCGCGAGGAGTTCGAGTGGCGGCTTGCGGGCGATCGTGGGCTCGGCGTCGCCCGTGCTCGTCCAGATGTCGCCACCGGAAATGAACACCGTTTCACCAGGAAGGCCCACCAGCCGCTTGATGTAGTTGGTCTTGGCATCCTCTGGATACTTGAACACGACCACGTCCCAGCGGTCGGGCGCGGAGAAGTCATACGCAAACTTGTCGACCAGGATCCGGTCGCCGTTGAACGATGGATATCGCGGATCGGGCTGGCCGGGGCGGAGCGCCAGCGGCATCTGGTTGCCGCAGTTGAAGCACCGCGCCTCGGGCACGATCCGTTCGGGCCGGATGCGACCGGCCGCTTCATCCCATTCCTGACTGGCCCCCACCCGAAACTCGGCGCCGCACGACGAGCAGGCCAAGTCCTTGTGGCGGCCCATCAGCGTGGGCGCCATCGAGCCGGTGGGGATCACGAAGGCCTCGGCCTCGAACGCCCGAAAGAGCAGTGCGAGGGTGAAGGCGACCACGATCGACTCGATGGTTTCGCGGCCGCCGGCCAGCGGATTTCGGACCACATCGCCACCGGCGGGGACGGCTGAATCCCGCGGCGGTGCATTTCGTCGAGTGGCGGGGGGCATCGCATCGCTCCGGCAAGCCGAAAACCAGACAGGAAAATCGAGCAGACATTTGTTGACCCGCGCGAGTCTACCGGCGGGCCGCGGCCTGGCTCAACGGACGGCCGCCACGGCCGCGTCCTGGCTCATGGCCGCGGTGCGAGCAGGCTCCGCACGGTGGCTTCCACGTCGTCGTACGTGTAGGGTCTCCCGAGGGATCGCGATGCAAAGTCGTCGTCGTATCGCACCGCGAGCGTGCCATCGGTCTTCCAGATGAACACGGCCGGGACGCTCGTCAGATCGAGCTTGCGGTACATCGCATCCGCCTCCTCGCGGGCGAGCATGTTGACGACGTCGTGGGCCCCGACCTTCTCGAGGAACTGCCGCACGCGGGGCAGCGACTCCTCCGCCGTGCCGATGCCGTCGTAGTCGAGGGACAGCGACAGGCAGGCCACATCGTCGGGATGCGCCGCGGCGAGGCCCACGAGTCTGGGAAACTCCCGAATGCACGGCGGGCATGACGTGCTCCAGCAGTCGAGCACGACCACCCGGCCTCGACGAGACGTCACGGCCGCCATCAGGCCGTCGTGGTCGACGATCGAGAGCTCCAGGCCGCGGCGGCCTTCATCGTCGGTGGCGTGGGCAGGTCTCGGCCCGCCGCTTCCCATCCGGGTTCCGAGCAGTCCCGCCGTCAGGCAGGCCAGGGTTTTCAGCGCGGACCGCCTGCCGCACAATCCTGCGGCGGCGATGCCCGCCGGGAGCCCACGGGACATGAGTCGGTTTGAACACATTCGTCACAAGCCTCCTGAACGGCTCGCATCGCCCCGCGAACTGGTGGTGGCCTGTGCAGCCATGCGAAGCCACGTGAACCTCTCCCACATCGTAAGGACGTGCGGCTGTTTCGGCATCGCCAGGGTGATCGCCTGCGGCGCGGTGGGCATCCATGGCCGCATCGCGCGGGATGGTGCCGAGTCGGTCGAGGTGTCCGTGCATCGCAGCCTGCCGCCGGTGCTCGACCGACTGCGGGCGGAGGGCTACGAGATCGTGGGGCTCGAACAGACGACCCACTCCGAGAGCCTGTTCGCCTTTCCGTTCGTCTCCAAGACGGTGCTCGTGATCGGGAACGAACGGACCGGTCTCGACCAGGACGAACTCGACCGACTCGATCGGGTGGCCGAGATCCCCATGGCCGGCCTGCCGCACAGCCTCAATGCGGCGACCTCGGCGTCGATCGCCGTCTATGAATACTGTCGGCAGTGGCCGCCGGCGGCCGGGCCGGCGGCATGACGCTCGTGATCGGCACCGACGAGGCGGGCTATGGGCCAAACCTCGGTCCGCTCGTGGTCGCCGCCACCGCCTGGGACGCGGCGGCAGAGCCCGCCGGCGTGGAGGATGCCTTCGCCGGGGCGGCCGCAGGCGTGAAAGGACTGTGGGGCGACTCGAAGCAGATCTTTCGCGGTGGCCATGGCTTCGCCGCGCTCGAACGGGGAGCGTTGGCGGGCGTGTGCCTCGCGAATGGAGGCCTGCCCACGACCTGGAGCGAACTGGCACTCGCCCTCGGCGTCGAAGCCGGCCCACCGGCGGCGCATGCTCCGGACGTCGCCATGCTGGACCTGCCACGGGAGGCAACTCGGGAGCGGTGCCTGGCGGCGGCGGACGAGACGGCGGGGCGGCTGGCGGAGCAGGGTCTCGCCCTGCGGGGCGTGCGCTGCCGTGCGATCCAGCCGCGGGAGTTCAATGACTTCCTCGATCAGGGGCTCAACAAGAGCGACATTCTTTCCCTGATCACGCTCGAGCTGGCGACGTCGCTGATTGCGGCTGACGGCGGCCATGAAATCGTCATCTGGTGCGACCGTCATGGGGGACGCATGCGATACGCCCCGCTGGTGTCGCGGTCGTTCGCCGCGCCGCTCGTGCAGGTGATCGAGGAGACGCCTCTGCGGTCGGCGTATTACGTCCCCGAGCGCTCCTGCCGGATCGAGTTTCAGGTGAAGGGCGAGTCGCGGCTACCGGTGGCGTTGGCGAGCATGACGGCCAAGTATCTCCGCGAACTCGCGATGCACGCCTTCAACGCCCACTGGGCGTCGAAGCAGCCCGGGCTGCGGCCCACCGCCGGCTATCCCGTCGACGCAGCCCGCTGGCGGAGCGAGGCCGCCGCGACGGTCCTCCGCGAGGAACTCGCCTGGGACGACCTCTGGCGACGCGCCTGATTCACAGCCGTTCGAAATGCATGCCAGCCGACCGGCCGTGAGGCCGCGGGCCGTACCACGTTGGACGCCGAGTTCGTTTCGAGGAAGCCCCCAATCTAGAACTCGGGGGAATACGGATCGCTGCCCCTCTCGCTGACCTGCCAGGAGG